>NZ_JAUOQN010000140.1:0-2264 GCF_030547555.1 Salipiger sp. 1_MG-2023
AGAAGTTCGCACTCGATCACATCCCTCGAAGGTCAGAAACTTCTTGCGATACGGGCGGCAACCACAGAAGTTGCTAGCAAGAACGTCGTGGAAGGGTTGGCAGCCCTTACCGAAGGGGCGCTGAGGGTCGGTCTTGGATGAAAACCGCGTGCCCCAGCGCCGCAAGGCAGCTATCAGCCCTTGTCACCAACTGCTGTCCCGCAGTATTTCGCATGTGAAGCGAATTTAACCTGTTGCGAACGGCCCGTTGGAGAGGTTCCAGAGCGAGTTTAGCCGTCAGTCGTTGGTATCTTCGTTGTGGCCATTCAGCAGGTCATAGAGCAGGCCAAGTGCCGCGCTGTCGCGTTTGGCGAACCCGGCATTGCAGGTCGCGACCATCAACTGATGCGCGAGGTCCGTGGCGGGCTGCGTGATGTTGTAATGCGCCCCCACGGAATTGGCGATGCCAAGGTCTTTGCGCATGAGCTCGGCGCGAAACCCGCCGTCAAGCGTGCCTTCGAGGTAGCGCAGGGCATTGGCTTCGAGAACGCGGCTATTGGCGGTGCCGGTGGACAGCACCTCGCGCATCACCTTGGGATCGACCCCGGCGGCCCGCGCCATGGAGACAGCCTCGCACGCGCCCATCATGTTCACCGCGACCATCAGCTGGTTGCAAGCCTTGACCGCTTGCCCAGCCCCGAGCGGGCCAACGTGGTGAATGTTCTTGCCCATGGCCTGAAACACCGGCTGCGCCTCGGCCACGTCCTCTTCCGATCCGCCGCACATGATAGTCAGGGTGCCGTCTGCCGCCCCCTTCGCGCCGCCGCTGACAGGGGCGTCGATGAAGCGACCGCCGATCGCGGCAAGCTGCTGGGCCATTTCCTGCGCCTCGAATGGAGCGATCGTCGAGCAATCGATCAGCAAACCATTGTTCCATGCTTGCGCTGCCAGACCGGTTTCGCCCGCGAGGACACCGCGCAGGGCCGCGGCATCCGGCACGCAGGAGACGATGAGCTGACAGCGCGCGGCAAGCTCCGCCGGTGTCGCGCAGATCTGAGCGCCCAAAGCCCGGAACGTCTCTGCCTTTTCGGACGAGGACGTGGTGACTGCCAGCTTCAGGCCGGATTTGGCGATGTTGCGTGCCATTCCCCCGCCCATCACACCCAGTCCAATGAACCCTATCATGATACTCAAATCCTTATTCTTTCGAGTTGTGCCGTCTTGGACCGCGTTTTCCCTGCCGCCAGATTGTAAGACTGTCAATCCCGGAGCAAAATTGGCCAAGTTCCCGGTGGGAAATTGGTCAGTTTGGTCGCGGTTTGAGGTGATCCTCCAATAAAAGGCGGGGCATTACTCCACCTCATCGACGTGTGACACGATCAGAAATTTGCGCAGCTTACGATGAAACTGCATGACGCTTCATTCATCCTATACGTCCGCAAGTGACCCCGAAAAAGCCCCGCTGGGAAATGATGCGAACGTTGCCCATGCCGGCCGATACCCCGTCCTGCGTCATATTGAGTTGATGGGCACGCAGAGCTTCATGGGCGGCTGCGTCGGGCTGCCGACCGAGGAATGACGCAAAATGCCTCACATTCCGGATGTGCGCTTTTGCGACTTTTCGCACAGCCCGCGAATATTCATGCCTTCGATTAACCGCTGACGCAGCAGGGTGGTCTTCTCCTCCTTCTTGGGAACCGTCTGTCTGACGGTGGGAAAGACCCAAATCGTCGACTCAGAGGGGCCTGCGACCAGGCGTTGTTGCAGAACTCTGCCGTAGTAAGATTCACATCGCGAATCCCTGTGGTTAGGTGGCCGGCATGAGTAAGCCATCACCCGCCCGCTACCGCACGGCCAAGTGGTCGAGCTATAACGACGCGCTCAGGAAGCGGGGGTCGCTGTTGATCCACTGCCCGGCGGCACATGCCTGCATGTGTGAGAGGGTGGTTGCACAAAGGCGTGAACTGGCTCGCGCCGCATGAGGGACGACCGGGGAGGCCACCAGTTTTTTCGAACGCGGCGATCCAGTTCTCCCTGTCTACTGCCCGGTAGGGCATTGTACAACAATGTCCCGAGAGGGGATCAAGGTGCTGTTTAAGCTGCCGCTCCGGCAGACAACCTGGATGGTCGCCAGCTTGCTCAATTTGGCGGAGCTGGATTGGGAGGTGCCTGACGACACGACGCTTTGCCGAGTGCAAAAGACGTTGGCTGAACCGCCCCGTGTTTACCGGAGAGTAAAACTCTCAAAAGATGAGCCTCATGACAGACAAGAAACACACCCTGAG
>NZ_JAUOQN010000141.1:0-2243 GCF_030547555.1 Salipiger sp. 1_MG-2023
ACCGGCGTGAGACATCAGCAGGAACGCTCTGCCTAACTCGCCGGCCGGAAATTCGGGTCGAGTTTTTCAACACCATCTCCGCATTGCTGACCTTGGCCTTCCAGCTCGCGCTGCGCGATGCCATGGATGACCCTTTCGGGCCGGAAGTATCCTCCAGAACTTCTCCGCCGGATGGATGATTGGAGTCGCCTTGCCTCTCCCGATTGGCCGGGCATCAAGCAAAGATCAGGGACGCCTACGGAACCTTGCCCGTGCACATCGAACACCAAGGTCACCGGCCGTCGCGACACGCGCAGCAATCCCGAGCCGCGATAAAATAGCTGACCGCCGCACCCAGGATGCGTCCGACCGACAGGGCGCGCGGTCTCGTCGGTCTCATTGCCGCGCGGAAGCCGCAGCGGCGTGACCCGATCCGACGCGCACCTCAGGCACACCGGGCAGCGCGGCAGCGGCATGACCTGCTCAAGAACCCTGAACCCCATGTCTTGCGCCAGACGCCCGGCCTCGCCCGCTCCGTATCCGCGCAGCAATCGCCGCCAGAGCACCGCGCGCCTGCGCTCGCTGAGGCAGAGGCGAGAGTGTAGCCGGAGCCGGTCTTGCGAGGCTTGGTTTGCGAATATCACTTGCGCAACTCGAAGGATCGCCCGCGCCGATTGATCTGGCGCGGGGGTGGTTGCGGACCGCGGGGCGCAGTCTTGCGAATATCTTTCTGGCAAAAGCTGCCTTAGCTCAGCGCGATTGCGGCGCAGCTCCCCCTGAATACCACGACCATGTCGGGGCGTCGGTCGGCATGTTTGGGGACAGGTCCGAGAGCCAGGGGGCGAGGTCTTGTTCATCCAGTTCACGTTCGCGCAGAAGGTGATTGGCGAGGCGTTGCAGCAGGTCTCGGTGCGGATCGAGAAGCCGGCGGGCGCGCCGCTCGACCCGGTCGAGCCGCAGGCGCAGGCGGTCCGTGTCGCTTGAGCTGAGGCGCGCGAGGTCCACCGGACCCAACCAGGCATTGCCGTTGACGCCAAGCCCTGCCTCGCGGTCAAAGCGCAGCTGAAGCCGGGTTGCCATCGCCAGATCGCTGTCCTTACAGCCGCCAGCACCGGCGCTGATGGTGCCGAGGATCAGGCGCTCCGCCGCGCGACCCGCCAGGATGATGGTCAGCTCATCGGTGAACTCGGCGGCGCTGCCCTCGCGGATCGCCGGGGCACGATGGGTCGCGCCGCCGTCATGTAACAGCTGGATCCGATGAACCGGCCCGGCGCCGAGCAGGGCAGCCGCGACGGCATGACCGCATTCGTGGATCGCGATGCGACGCTCAAGGCTGTCTCGCTCGGGCTGGCTGACCGGCAGTTGGGCGAGGATGTGCGCCGCGTTGAACGGGGTTCCGGCCCGCCGCGCCGCGGATTTGGCCGCGCGGATCTGAGCGTCGATCAATGCCGGGGTCTCGCCGGTGAAGGCGCGTGCCAGCGCCGCCAGATCGACCGCGCTGTCGGCCGGAAGCGCGCGGCGCAGCATGTGCTGGATCTGCGCTTGCAAGGGACGGCCGAGCACACAATGGCGATCAAACCGGCCGGGGCGACGGATCGCCGGGTCGAGACTTTGCGGGTGGTTGGTCGCCCCGATCATAACCACGCCTTCCTCGCGGTTGAGCCGATCGATCTCGGCCAGGAACTGGGTGATGACATTGCGCCGATAGGCGGCGCCATGGCGGTCATCGCCCTCTCGGGAGCCCACCGCGTCGATCTCATCGATGAACAGCACCGATGGCTTTTGTCTGATTGCCTCGCTGAAGCTGGCGCGCATCTCGCGCAGCATGTCGCCCAGATGGCCGGCGCTTTGCCAGACCCCGAAGGCGCTTTCGATCAGCGGCACGTTTGCCGAGGCCGCGATGGCGCGTGCGAGCAGGCTCGGGGTGTCCAGATTGGCCAGCGCCGCGTCGCTCGGCAGCAGGGGCGCGACCTGTGTCCGGTCGGTGCCCGAATGGGTCTGGGCGAGCAGCGCCAGATGGATCTCACGGTCGATCGGGGCGAGCGGGATGGCGCGGGGCAGCACCCGGCGCAGGTTTGCCGACAGCGGCGCGTCGGCGGGCAGTAGGATCATCAGCGGATGGGGCAGTGCCAAGGCCGCCAGGATCTCGTGCTCGGCGTTGGCAAAGGCCTGCTTGTGCAGTTTGCGGCTGGCGTTGTCGACAGGGCGGATCAATTGCAGGATCTTGGTGGCTGGCGCTTTTGGCGCGCGCATTTGCGCGGCCC
>NZ_JAUOQN010000142.1:0-2183 GCF_030547555.1 Salipiger sp. 1_MG-2023
ATCAGGAAGTCGAGGCGTCCCAGCAGGTCGGCTGTCCGCCCCTGTCGGTCGGCGCGGGCTTCGGCGTCGAGCTTGTTGACGAGATCGACGACATTGTAGAAGCGGCCGCGGGCGCCGTTTCGGATGCAGGCCCGGGCGATGTCAACGGCGATGTGGGTTTTCCCGGTCCCGGTGCCACCCGACGAGAACCGCGTTGCGCTGCTGCTCGAGGAAGCCGCCTCCGGCGAGGTCGCGCACCAGTGCCTCGTTGACCGGCATGCCGGAGAAGTCGAACTCGCCGATCTCCTTGGCCAGTGGCAGCCGGGCGATTGTCATCTGGTACTTGATTGATCTCGCCTGCTTTTCGCTGATCTCCGCCTGCAGCAGGTCGCCGACGACCCGCTGCGGCTCGTGCTGTCGCTTCACCGCGCTTGCAATGAGCTCGTCATAGGCGGCCTTCATTCCGTAGAGCTTCAGCTTCGCCATCGTGTCGAGGATCTGCGTTCTTTCCATGGCCGGGTCTCCTGAGGCTGTCATAGCGGGCACAATCGGCGGTCGGTTCGCGGGTCAGCTTCAGCGCCTCGGGCGTCGCGATCGGCGCCGGTCTCTCGGGCTCGCGCCTGCGGGCGAGGATGTTGAGCACGACATCGGCGGAGTGGACGCCCTGTGCGAGGGCTTCGGCGCAGGCTGCCTCGACAGCCTCCGGCCCGTCGACCCGCAGCGCGGCGAGGATCTCGACCATCTGGCGGTCGCCGCCGGGACTGCGCTCCAGCTTCTGCCGGATCCGGCGCATGGCTGCGGGCAGGTCCCAGTCACGGAACGGGGCGCCGTTGCGCAAGGCGCCGGGCTTTCGGGCCAGCACAGGGATGTAGTGGAGCGGGTCGTAGACGGCATGGTCGCGGCCGAAGGCCCTCTCGTGGCGCCCGACCACCTTGCCGTCCTGCCAGAACTCGACATGCGCGGCATAGGCCCGGATCTCCACCGGCTTGCTGGCCGCGCGGGCATTGACGGAATAGCGGTTGCGGTCGAAGCGGACGAGGCAGGTCTTCGAGACCGCAGCGGGCACGGCATGGAAGCCCTCGAACGGTCCGGCATAGGGCACGAGATGCGGGCGCTCGGTCTCGAACACCTCCAAGACGGTCCTGTCGCGAAGCTCCGGATGGCGGCTGGTTCGGGCCCAGGCGCGGCAACGGTCCTCGAATCAGGCATTCAGTTCGGCATAGATCCGGAACTTCGGCGCCGGCACGAAGAACCGCTTCCGGACCGTTCCGACTTGGTTCTCCACCTGTCCCTTCTCCCAGCCCGAAGCCGGTGTGCAGGCAACCGGATCAACAAGATAGTGGCCGCACATCTGCTGGAAACGCCGGTTATAGGCCCGCTCCTTGCCGGTGAATATCGTGTCGACTGCGGTCTTCGCGTCCGTCGCCGGTGGGCTCGGACCAATGGCGCCTCACCGACAACTCCTCGGACCAATGGCGGATAATTCCCGCTGTCGTAGATGCCGCGCGCGCACGCCCCGCCGAAGAAGGCCAAGGCCCGGTCATGAGCGTCAAAGACCATCTCCTGCGTCTCCCGCGGATAGGCGCGGACATAGATCATCCTGCTGTGGCAGAGCCGGACATGGGCCACCTTGATCTTGGCCGTGACGCCGTCGATCACCGCGATCTCGTGGCTCCAGTCGAACTGATAGGCTTCGCCGGGATCGAAGCTCGGCGGCACATAGGCCCCGGCCGATACAGCGACCCCCACCTCCGACCAGGTCGTGGCGTAGCGCCTGACGGCATCGTAGCCGCCTTCATAGCCCTGGGCCTGAAGCTCCTCGAAAATCCGGATCCGGGTCAGCCACTCGCGCTTCGGGCGGCGGGAGTTCTCCTCGAGCAACCGGTCGAGGGCGTCGCGGAACGGATCGATCTTGGGCCGGTGCTGGACGCTGCGCTGGTAGGTGAATTCGCTGGCACCGGTGCGGATGACCTTGCGGACCGTCTTCCTCGATGCCCCGAGAGACCGGCAGATCTCCCGGATCGACTTGCCCTCCTGAAAATACGCCAGACGGATCTTCGCTATCGTTTCCACCACCAGCATCCCGATGTCTGCTCCCAAAAACCTTGGGAGCATGATGGAGCATCAGATCCGGGCGGGTCCCCTTTCGGCCCCTATCGCCCCGATACCGGGGGACTTTTGCTTGCTGAGTAACACCGCATGGG
>NZ_JAUOQN010000143.1:0-2092 GCF_030547555.1 Salipiger sp. 1_MG-2023
TGCTCCACCTGCGCCAATCGGCGTATCAACCCAAAGGACTCCGGTTCCGGCTGGATGAAAGTTCAGTGGCAGGTCAACAGGGCCATTTTGGGGGCGAATATCTGAGACCCCAATCGAAGAGGGCGCAGCGGCTTTCTCCCCCCATCGCTTTAATAGGGGGGCATGGGCACAGGAGCTGGCATCGGCTGGCATCGACAGGGAGGAGCGGCGAGGATGAGGACGAGAGGCCACAGGCAACAGCACCTCGACCAGCAGCACTGCGACGAGCAGCACGGCGAGCAGGACAAGCACAGGCACAAGCAGACCACCAGCAAGGCAACGGCATGGCCAGAGATCTCAATAGCTCAAGGCTTGAGCGTTAGCCCCATGAACCAGATCATGACACAGGGCATGGTCGTGTGGCAGTGCCTGACATGACAGTGAGAGCATGACACACAAGTGGTCTTGACCATTTGGCAGCTATCATGACATAGAGTCTATAAACCTAATGGCATGAAGGACCAGCCCCATGAAGATCGGATACGCCCGCACCTCGACCAGCGACCAGACAGCAGGCTTGGACGCCCAGCACCGCGACCTCAGCAAGGCAGGCTGTGAGAAGATCTTCGCGGAGAAGGTCTCCTCAGTGGACAAGGCGCACCGGGCCAAGCTCGCTGAGGCGCTGGAGTTCTGCCGTGACGGTGACACCCTCGTGATCACCAAGCTCGACCGGCTGGCCAGATCGACCCAACACCTTCTCAGCATCGTCGAGGATCTGGAGAGCAAGGGCGTGTCGCTGGAGATCCTCGCCATGGGCATCGACACTGGCACACCCACAGGCAGGCTGATGCTGACCATGTTGGGCGGGGTCGCGGAGTTCGAGCGCAACATCATGCTGGAGCGGCAGCGCGAGGGCATCGCCAAGGCCAAGGCGGAGGGCAAGTACAAGGGTCGCCAGCCCACAGCGAGGACCAAGGCTGACGAGATGCGCAGGCTCAGTGAGGCAGGCAAGACGCGGAAGGAGATCGCCGAGGCGCTCGGGGTCTCAGAGCGCAGCGTCTATCGGGTGCTGAGCACGGCTGAGGCAATCGGGTGAAAAGCAATTGGACTGGCAGCCGTGCAGGTGGTGCTTTCAGTTTGCTTGCCGAAATCGTTCAAAAAAATGATGGTGCGACACATTGTTAGTAGCTCATCTTTCTGCTGTCGGCTAAATCGAATTTGCTAAACGGTTTACTAGGCCATGGATCCTCACAGTCGAGGGTTCCCGGGCTTCGTCGTTCAAAGGAGTGGGACATAATGACAGACGAAGTGGATGGAATCCTTAGGCGGGCAGAAGAAGTTCTTTTGAGTGCTTATAAAGGCCTTGAAATGATGCGTGATCCGAGCGGGGCGACGAAAAATCTTGGTCTGCGCAATGTGCTTACATTCGCCAGAAGCGTGACCTTCGTCCTGCAGAATTTGAAGGGTAAGCACGAAGCGTTTGAAGGCTGGTATGCCGATAAGCAAAACCAGATGAAGGACGACCCGGTTTTCTCTTACTTTCGGGACGCGAGAAACAACTTAGAAAAGCAGGGGAAGCTAGAAGCAGCTACCACTGCGACAGTGGAATCGCTGGGACCAAAAGAGTTGAGAGCGCTGGAGCAAACCAAACCACAGGGTGCTACTGGTATGTTCATCGGCGACCAGCTTGGAGGATCTGGTTGGAAGGTCGAACTTCCGAATGGCCAGACCGAGAAATTTTATGTCGATATGAACGATGGGAACATCTCGGTGGAACAGACGTTTTCCGGGAAGCTAGCCGACAAATGGCTGGAGAGCGACGAAAGGTCGACCGAGCAACTAGCGGAATACGTTCTAGAACAGCTATCCGAAATGGTTGCCGATGCGTTTAAGACCTTCACATCCAAGGACACAATGCAGCCAATCGCTGGCAAGCGCCTTCCACATTTTATCCGCGTGATAAAGTAATCATAGGTATATTTGTCTTCATCTACAGAACCGGACTAGATAATCTCCGCGTTCAAGCTCTGCCCAGATAGCTGTCACATCCCGGCAGGTAATATGGCTGTTTCTTGAACAGCTCTGGCTTGAGTTTGTGCCAGTCCTTCATCGC
>NZ_JAUOQN010000144.1:0-2058 GCF_030547555.1 Salipiger sp. 1_MG-2023
GATCCGGGCGGGTCCCCTTTCGGCCCCTATCGCCCCGATACCGGGGGACTTTTGCTTGCTGAGTAACACCGCATGGGCCGTGAACTTGGGCTTGACGGGCGCTACCACGCCGAAGGCTTCCGCATCTAGAGTGTCGAGATACTCTCTCACCGCCCTCGGTGCATCCGTCGGATCGATCGTGGAAGCGTCCCATTTAGCCTGACGGCCGGAGCTCTGCTTCTGGACATCGGCGCTGATCAGGCTGGCATCAACAGCGAAGCCTTGGCCTCCGACCAGGCCATGGGCGATGCACTGGGCCAACACACGTTCGAAGACGACGCGGAAGATGTCACTTTCACGGAACTTGCCATGCCGAAGTTTCGAGGACCTCGAATGATCAGGCACCTTGTCCTCGAGCCCGAGCCGGCAGAACCAGCGATAGGAGAGGTTGAGGTGAACCTCCTGGCAAAGGCGCTGCTCGGACCGCAGCTCCATGACATAGCCGATCACCAGCATCCGGATAATGAGCTCGGGATCGAGCGAGGGACGACCGGTGTGACTGTAAAAATCGTGCACCTCCTCGTGCAGATCGCTCAGATCCAGAAAGCGGTCGATACCTCGAAGGAGATGGTCGGACGGAATATGCGTCTCGAGATTGAACTCATAGAAAAGCCGGGCGTGAACCTTCTGCCTTCCAAGCATCGCAATGCCTCCAGATCCCTGTAGATTAAAGGAATCAGAAGCCTTCGCGCCAATCAAGTCCGGAGTTTTTCAACAGCATCGGCTCATAGCTGACAGCTCAAGCACTGGAACCCCTCCCGTACAAGGCGGGAGGGCGGCCGTGCCTCGCATCGGGCCGTTTCAAGCCCGATCAGATGCGCTGCGCCTGCACCGCGGCGCCGCCGATAAGAACCCAGATCTCACCGGGCCCGTCGACGACAGATGCCCCCAATTCCAACACCGGCCTGTCACCTTCGGTGCGAGCAAGTAAGTTGCAAGCTGGAAACCTCACCGGCAGTGCTGCAAGACTCTGACATCCGGGAGGATTCACATCACGATTCCGTGCACTTACACGGCCTGCATGAGCAAGCCGTGCCCCACCCGCTATCGGACGCCGAACTGGTCCAGCGACAAGGCATCACTGCGCAAGCGGGAGTCTCTGCTGTTCCACTGCCCGGCAGCACAAGCTGTGCATGTGTGAGAGGGTGGGTCGACAAGGATATGATCTGGCGCACGCCGCAGGGTGGGAGGCCCGGGCACCGGGTGGCCCTGGTTCTGCAGGTGCCATCTGCTGGGCGCCGTAGAACGGCGTTTCCAAGAATTGCCGGCCGATCAATTGCATAAGCGCTAGGTTCACTGCGCTCTCGCCCTGCGCCGCGTAGTAGAACGACGGCCGCGAGATCGATAGCAGGCGGCATTGCGCCCTGACCCGACAGCGTGGGGTGAGAGTGTTCGATCATCCCGCGCCTCACGTGCCGGTCCAGGGCGTGAGCTTACGTGACAAAGAATCGTTGGCGACTGCATTGGCGGGTTCCCTCGGACCGAAGGCGTTCACCCGCCAATCCACCCGATCTTGGCGTGCAGCGGGGGAGTGTCCTGAAGTCTGTGTATCTGGCGCGGCCTATGCGGTTTGGAATACTCAAGCGGCGATGCGCTCGCCAAACTTTATGGCGAACTGATTGCGGGCGGCAAACCATTCCCTGACATTTTGGCCGTCCTTCGCAAATTTGTGGATGGCGAGGTAGATCAGCTTGGTCGCCGCCTCGTCAGTCGGGAAGGATCCCCGCGTTTTGATGGATTTCCGGATCACGCGGTTCAGACTTTCTACGGCTTTCCTGGTGTAGATAAGTTTGGGGATCGCCGGATCGAAGGCGAAGAATGGGATCTCTTCCTGTTAGGCCCGGGGCCGAGCCGGGGCGATAGATACGTATTTCCCGGCCCATTTTCCCTCGAAAGCATCATTCTCGGCCTCGGCCATATAGGCGTTCGAAGAGCTGTAAATCCGGTGACGTCCCCAGACGTGGTGTAGCTTACGGTGGCCATCGGGTTTCCCGGTAGGGTCGGGTTGCGAGAACCAAC
>NZ_JAUOQN010000145.1:0-1996 GCF_030547555.1 Salipiger sp. 1_MG-2023
ATTGCGGCGCAATGCCCTGCCGGGCAGTGCATGATCTGCGCTTCTGTGAATCGTGTCTTCTTCATCGGAATCTCCTCGTTCATCCTGCCGAGAAAATTCTACTTCCGCATCGCCTAAGATCGGGGGACTACCCCCTGACGGTTTCCAAACGATCCACGAGTAATGCCGGACTGCTAGTTTTCGGCCCTCCCGCGCATCCAATCGCGCAGCGTGACATCGACAGGGCTGTCATTCCCGACTGCGAATTGAATATTGCTGATTTTCCATCGGTCACCGCTACGCCGTAAAATGACAAAACCGACAGACGGCTCTTCGGTCAGCTGGTGCCCGTCTTGAATGTAGCGCGTCTCGTAGGTCGCGCAGATCGTGTCGTCGTCATTGTACACCGCCTCAAGACAGCGGCGCATCATATGCGTGAGCCGTTTCGCCTTCAGGCTGTCGATGAACGTCGCGCAAATGGCACGAATTTCCGCTTCGGTCGTCGCGACGATTTTCCCCCGAAAACTCTCGAGCGTGCAAGGTATGTCGCACCAACCGACGGTGGCTTCGACATCCCCCGCGATGGTTGCCTCACCTTGGCGGTCCAGAAAATCCTGTGCGATGCTTCGCGCGTCTTCCACCGTCAGCGCTCCACTTGCTCGAAATGACAAGATGATTGAGATCCTGAAACGCGATGATCGTCGCCCTCGCCTGAAAGGTCAATGAACTTGGTGCAAGCGCGGACCCTATTGATGTGGCCGTCCCGGACGGCATCAATTTGCCAAGCTGGGCCCGCAAGGGTCCATGAAGAAAGACGGTCATGTCAGCGGGCGGCGGTCACATTGTCGGAGCCGTTTCAGCGCATCACCGTGCAGAATAGAACCTCCGCTGAGAAAGGCCGTTCTCGCAGCTTGGCTGTTCGGCTCCGAATGCTCTTCCCAAAGATCGTCGCAGGAGGTAGGTAGCCCGATCCAAGGGAGTTTGGGACGATCATGGCGCAAAAAGCCACAATCTATAAGGTCGAGCTGTCGATCAGCGATATGGATCGCCACTATTACGAGATCCATAAACTGACCGTTGCCAAGCATCCTTCCGAGACCGACGAGCGGCTGATGCTACGCATCGTCGCCTTTGCCCTGAATGCTCATGAGCATTTGGAATTGACCAAAGGGCTGTCCACGGATGACGAGCCTGACATCTGGCAAAAGAGCCTGAGCGGCGAGATCGATGTGTGGGTCGCCCTTGGGCTTCCGAGCGAGAAGGTCATGCGGCAGTCCTGCAGCAAAGCCGCGCAGGTTGTTGTTTACCCATATGGCGGCAAGACGGCCGACGTGTGGTGGGACAAGGTCAAGAACGGCACCACCCGTTTCGACAATCTGCGGGTGATCAACTTCTCGGAGACCGACGCCGCCGCATTGGGCAGGCTGGCCAGCCGGGCGATGAAGCTCCAGGTCAATATTCAGGACGGCGAGGTGATGATCAGCGTCGATGACAACATCGTCTACGTCACGCCCGAAACATGGAAAGGTGCCGCTTAGGCGAAGCAGAGAGCGGGCTTCGTAAATTAGGTACCACGTCCTCTGGGTATGTGTCAGCCCGGGCCGGTTCCATGAAAAACACCCGTTCGCGAGCGCAGGATATCGACGGGTGAACATGGCGCGAGCGGTTTCCCTGTCAGGCGTTTCGCAATTGCTGCGGTGCTGGGGAATCTTGGCCAGTTTCCGCAGGTTCCGGGCGGCGGCGGTGAGAAGAAATTCGTCATTTGCGCCGCATGGGCCACGCAATCGGAGCCTGTTCTGGTCAAGGATCCGTTTGAGTTGCGCCAAGAACATCTCGACTATTTTCCGGAGCTTCGTTGAAATGTCGTATTGCTCGGTCTTGGCGATCTTGCAGGCAAGCTGCCCCGCGTCCTCATGTTCTTCGCGGGTGATTTTTCTGGCATTGACCTGCCACTGAACTTTCATCCAGCCGGAACCGGAGTCCTTTGGGTTGATACGCCGATTGGCGCAGGTGGAGC
>NZ_JAUOQN010000146.1:0-1930 GCF_030547555.1 Salipiger sp. 1_MG-2023
ACAACCAGCAGCTCCCGCAATCAGCCCTGGGCAGCAAGACGCCCTTGCACGCGATGAAGGACTGGCACAAACTCAAGTCAGAGCTGTTCAAGAAACAGCCATATTACCTGCCGGGATGTGACAGCTAGATACTGGCGCTACCGAACCACGCGCGGCGGTATTGTGGAGAGCTTCAATCCATATGAGGACCACATTCTTCGCGTCCGAGGCGAATTGAACGCAACCTTGGAGCTATGGTTCGGAGTGCCGCTAATGTGTGCCGAACACCAGAAGGCAGCGGCCTTGCTGTATAATGACCTTGATGGCCCGATCATTCATCTCGGACCAGGCAGGCAAGGCAAGTCAGAAGCCGACGATATTCTTGGAAATCTCGAAGCAGCAGAGCGAACGATTTCGCGAGCTTTGCAAGATTCAACAAGTTCCTTGCCGCCTCAAATCGTTGATGGGGTTGGACAGCTCCTTAAGGCTTTGCCGTTTCCTCAGTCTCTGCTTTTCGAGGACGGCTGGTTGGAGGTTACGCCGCCTGAAGATGCTCTGACGTTGATAGTCAGTGTACGTGAATTTCTTGCTCGTCAAATCGAAGTGCAACCAAGAGGAAACGCGAGGGCTTTTCGAACCGCTTTGGCGTTACGCGCAGCCTATGAGCATTATACGCATAAACCCATTACAGTCGGCCACGATAAAGCGAGTGGTCCAGTCGGGGACTTCTGTCGCTGTCTGTCGGAAGTTTTCGAGTTGGTCGGGCTTCAGCCAAAGGTCGTTGACTTAGCTTCACGCGCAAAGCGCTGCCATGAGACGGACGAATTACTTATGCGCTACAGAGCTTATTTTGCTCACCCGATCGGTCGCGTTGGCCATCACGAGATGCTTTTCACAAAAGTTGGATGGGTTGAAAACATGACATTCCGCGAGAAGTTACGAAACCTGTTGGCAATGAAATGTCGCCGACTGGAGTACTTACAATGTCAGAACATTTGTTCGAGCGGGCGCGCTTATACGACGACTCCGACTTGGAGCTTGATGTCATCGCGCCTCGTCAGAAGCGCGCACAGTGGCGCCATCGCCGCGTTGGCCCGGCTTTTTTGAAGTTTGGGAGGCGTGTGAAGTATCTTGGTTCCGATCTGAATAATTGGATTTCCCAAGCCCGCGTAGCAACCACTGAAAGCATTGAAGGGGTGGCCTCAAATGATTGGCGGTAACCAATCTGGGGCTGCGCTTTCATTCCGACCTCGCACCGAGGGTAACGGTTCAGAGGTGCGCCCATACAAGTTCAACCAGATCAAGGTACAGGTTCTGGAGATCGCCAACGAGCATGTGGCGGTGCAGAAAGCCGCAGCTGAACTCTTCTTTCATCTAATATTGGTCGAACTATGGCGGTACAACGGCATGGCTGTCATTCGTGACGCGGATCTGGCCGAAATGAAAGGCTGGAGCTGCGACAAAGTTAGCCGAGCCGTCCGCCAGCTTGCCCAGGTAGGAGTCATTGAGATTGAGCGTGGGCGATGGAACCGCGCAACAGAGTATCGCCTGGGAAATTGGGTGTGGGCGGAGGCGATCAAGCGCAGACAGGCCACTGAGAAAGTCACAGATTTTCCCATTACTAGAGGTCCGCAAAATAGCGCGGACAAGTCGGCAGGAATGCCAACCAAGACCCAGCAGAAACGCCCAGTCACTAAGGAATCTCAAGATAAGATTGCAGCTGACCTTCTTACGCTCCGCCTCGTACCTTTAACGAAAACATATTCGATTCAGCAATGGAGCGAGTGCCTCGAAGAAGAAGGTATTGGGCAGCTGAAGGAGGTATTGCCAATCAGACAACTCGATGGCGTGGAAGGTTATTGGCTGCCAGGGCCATGAGCTGCTCCCGATCTCTTGGACAGGATCTGGCGTGATTTAAGCTACTCGTTGCACCTGCTGATCGGGTTGGTTG
>NZ_JAUOQN010000147.1:0-1782 GCF_030547555.1 Salipiger sp. 1_MG-2023
GTCACACCCGGCCGCGCGCTGCGCTACGCCGGGGGCTCCGCGCGCGGCCTCCTACACCAAGCGTTGGGACACTACCTTGATCGCTTTAGCAGTCGCGGCCCCGGTTGGATCAGGGGCTTCGTATGGATCATCGGGCGTTGAGGCCTCCTGTTCGACAACAGGCGCAAGCGCGCGAAAGAAAGCTCATATGCCTCTGGGCACCGCGGGCGTTGACCCATTCGTCGCTCGACGGGCATGTGTCCACGCCCCCCGTCCCTGCCTTGCGCGGAGCAGATCCCGTGCCTGCTATACGACAGCGGGCTTGGTCTGGGTCTCGCGGTCCTGATCTACTTTCAGGTCTGGATGGCACGCCCGATCGCGGTGGTGATCGAAATCGCCCAAAATGCCCCGGTCACGCGTGTGCTTGCGGTGAATGGCCGGATCGCCCCCGTGAATTCCGTCGAGGTTGGCGCCGTGGTTTCCGGCACCCTGGTAGCCTTTCCCATGGCCGAGGGAGATCGGGTTGAAACCGGCCAGATTCTCGCAGAGGTCGA
This sequence comes from Salipiger sp. 1_MG-2023, assembly GCF_030547555.1. Taxonomy (NCBI): domain Bacteria; kingdom Pseudomonadati; phylum Pseudomonadota; class Alphaproteobacteria; order Rhodobacterales; family Roseobacteraceae; genus Salipiger; species Salipiger sp. 1_MG-2023. Next base: position 534 of record NZ_JAUOQN010000147.1, read on the forward strand.
TGCGGCGGCGCAAAATGCGATCGCCCGGCAGGCCATGGCAGCGCTGGACGCGGCACTCGTTGCGCAGCAGAAGGCGACGGAAGACTTCAACCGCTCTGTTGCGCTTGGCAGCACTGTCCCGAGGACGGATAGGGCGACCAATGCCTCTGCCATGCAATCGGCGATACAGGAGGTGGCGCGTCTGACGGCCTCTCTGGATCAGGCGCAGATTGCGCGCGACAGCTACACCATTCGGGCACCGATCGCGGGCACGGTTCTGCAACTGGACGCCGAAATGGGGCAGACAATCAGCCCGTCGACCCGGCTGCTGACCCTTGCCGATCTGAGCGAATTGAGGGTCGAAGTGAATGTGGACGAGGCCTATGCGACGCAGATCGCCCTGGGTCAAAGCTCCGTCCTGCAAGGGGCCGGGCAAACCGCGATACATCAGGGCCATATCAGCTTTGTGGCGAACCGCGTGAACGCCGCCACTGGCGGGCTTGCCGTCAGGATTAAACTGGACACTCCGCTCGCGGCTCCAATCGGGCACGCGGCGATAAAGATTATCATAGATGAGCGCGACGGGGCCCTGACGGTTTCACGCACCACAATAATGGATGGAGAGAAGGTTTTTGTGCTCGTGGACGGCGGGGCGGACTTGCTGCCTGTAACAGCCGTCAACTGGCCCGCCGCCCGGCTCATCGCAACAGTGGGCCTTGCTGAGGGCGACGTGGTGATTGCCGATGCGACAGGCATCCCGGATGGCCAGAACGTCACCCCGGAGCAGCCCTGATGCTGTATGCCCTTAAGATCGCAACACGATACCTGACTGCGAACAAAGCCCGGACAGCCCTGCTGGTGACAGGGGTCGCGGGCGTAAAATCCGTCTCGGCACAAATCGCAGGTGCAGGGTTCCTGACACGAGGGGCGCAGGTGACCACCAATCTGGCCTTTGGCGAATGGCCCACCACCTTCGGCGATGCCAAGATGACCACTGCTCTCCGCGACGGCCTCATTCAGCATTGCGACATCATCGAGACCTGAAACGAGAGCTGGCGCTTCAAGTTCCGCGAATGGTCATCAATCCACTGCTGGCCCAGCAACAGAGGGGTCAATGTTTGGCTCTGACGCAGATTGTGTGATGTTTTGCGCCTTAATCTCTACATTTGGCATGGATGGTGAAGGGGATGAGTGCCATGACAGGACGTTTCGACACCAGACTATTGCCTGAAGGACTTCGCGCTACCGGATACAGCGTTGACGGCGCAAA
>NZ_JAUOQN010000148.1:0-1729 GCF_030547555.1 Salipiger sp. 1_MG-2023
CGCGGCAAGGCCTTCATTGCCGACGCGTTGATGATCAGCGACCGCCCAGCTGAGATCGGCGACAGGGCCGTCCCGGGCCATTCATTGCCCGGCAGTGCATTTGCAAAGCAAATGGCACGAGAGGGGGGAGGGAGACCTAATTCTTGGCCTGGGCAGCTCGGCGATCGGCACGCTTGTCGAACGCACCTCCCGCTTCACCATGCTCCTGCACTTGCCGCGCATGAAGGGACACGGGACGGGCAAATCCGTCAAGAACGGGCCAGCCCTCGCCGGCCACGGTGCCGAGGCCGTCCGGAATGCCATCGCAGGGACGATCAGTAGCTTGCCCACCCACCTGCGTCGCTCATTGACCTGGGACCAGGGGGCCGAGATGGCCCAACACGCGCAGCTTCGGGTCGATACCGGTCTCGAGATCTACTTCTGCGACCCTCAAAGCCCTTGGCAACGTGGCGGCAACGAGAACACCAACGGGCTGCTGCGCCAATATTTTCCAAAGGGCACGGATCTCAGCCAGCACGGCGCCGAAGAGCTCAGCGCCGTTGCCCAAGCGCTGAACACGCGCCCCCGGAAAACACTGGGGTGGCAAACACCGGCAGAAGCACTCGACCGGCTGCTCAAACAGGATGAAATCGAAGGTGTTGCGACGACCGGTTCAATCCGCCTTGGCTGCCTCGATCACTATGGTGGATCAGTTTGTCAGCCTCGGACGGTGCGCGCTGACAGATGGCCTGGTTCAGGGCATCGAGGACGAAACCGGTGGTCATCGAGGTGGAAACGCGCCAGCCGACGATTTTGCGGGCGAAGACGTCGATGACGAAGGGTGAGGGCCTGCCCGCCATCGGTCCGAGGGCACGGCCCGAACGAGACCATCCCTTGCCAGCTGGAGACATAGGTGCCGTCGCTGACCCAGAGCTGGTTCGGCATGTCCGCCACGAAGGCTCGGTTTACCTTGTCGTCCGGGCAAGGTTGTGCCGTATCGGGGTTCGTGGTGATCACCTTCTTGCCCCGCACAACGCCTTGTAATCCCATGGCCTGCATCAACCTCTCCACCGTGCAGCGGGCGATGTCGTGGCCGCTGCGGCGTAGCTGGTGCCAGACCTTGCGCGCGCCATATCGTCCCCGGCTGCCCTCGAAGGCCTGCTTGATCGCAGCCATGTCCAGCTGATCCTGCCTGGCCCGGTCCGATGCCAGCTCCGGATCACGCTCCACGGCCCTGAAAGCGTAGAACGTCGATGGTGCGATCCCCAGAACCCGGCAGATCGGCCCGACACCATGGACACAACGGTGATCATCCCCTCTCGGGACATTGCTGCGCAATGCCCTGCCGGGCAGTGGACGAACGCGATCATTTGCGGAATGGGCGGTCGAGCTCCGCCGCAGCGAAATATGCGCTGGCCTTCTTCAGGATCTCGTTGGCCTGCCTGAGTTCACGGTTCTCACGCTCCAGCGCCTTGATCCGTGCCTTCTCCTCGCTCGTAGGTCCGGACAACTCGCCTGCATCACGCGCGGCGCGCCGACACCAATCCCGCAGGCTGAAAGACGAACAGCCCAGCTTCGAGGCAATTGCCCGGTAGGCAGCACTGTCGCTGCCGTAATCAGAACGATGTTCGCGGAAAAGCCGAACGCCGCGCGCGCGGAACTCGGCCGTCTAGCTCAGGGTGTGTTTCTTGTCTGTCATGAGGCTCATCTTTTGAGAGTTTTACTCTCCGGTAAACACGGGGCGGTTCAG
>NZ_JAUOQN010000149.1:0-1727 GCF_030547555.1 Salipiger sp. 1_MG-2023
CTCTGCGCTTTGGCCCCTGCCGCGATACGCACCGAGCGCAGGATCTCGCCGCGGATCTCCGGGCTGCGCTTGAGCTGATAGGACAGCCGACTGTCCGGGTTCCGGGAAAACCCGAGCTTCACGAACGGCGACTTGTCGGGAAGCGCAAAGCGCATGCAGTAGATGTAGCTTGTGGCGGTGGTCCAGCCCTCGCCGCAACATGCGCAGTTGAAGCGCCCCGATTGCATGTTGATGCGGGCGATGGCCTGCTCGTGGCCGCAGCCGTGGCGATAGGTCCGATAGTTCGGACCGTGATCACGCGCGGGGCCGATCAGGGCCCAGCCCCTCGCTTGTGCCTCGGCCTGTTCCTTCTCGTGCTGACAGATCTCGCAGCGATGGTCGCACACGCCGGCGGCGATCCGTTTGACGAATGCAAACTGGCGCCAGAGTTCATGCCCGCAGGGCGCTTGGTAATAGCCGTAGTGGCGGTCTTCCGGATCGCGCTTGCGCCAGATCAGCCCCGCCGCTTTCGCATCGTCTCGCCAACGAGCTTCCACGCAGTGCGGACATTGCGGCTGGCTCTGCATCAAGACATAGAGCTTGCTGCGGTGCGCCTTGCCGCAGGCGTCGCAGCGCAACATCAGGTGGTAACGGTCATCGACGCGGCATGTGATCGCGAAGCCTTTGTCCTTGGCGATGTCGTGCCAGTGTTCATGAATGGGCATGCCGTTCGGAACAGGCCTGTCGTGAGTGATCTGGGAAAGATGAGTCAGCGGACTGTTCATAGCGGATATCTCCAGGAAGGGGGGATCGTGCCGCAGCCCGAGGTCGGGCACGGTGAAATGGGCAGGCCAGCACAGGCCTCCGGCGCCGATCAGGACACCGGAAGGCAAGCGTGGCGATTTGGGCCGGGGTCAGGCGAAGACGGAGAAAATCCAGGAAGCGCCATCAAGGGTGTGGTCCGGGCAATTCGGAACATCCGGGTTTTCTGCAAACTCACCAAGATCGGCGAGGGCGCGCAGATGGTCCTGGTGCGTCTGAAGCATCGGGCCGATCACATCGTCGTCCGGGCGGCAAAGAACGACGGATGGCTGCCGAGCAATTGGTACAGCCCGGTGAACTCGGCGCCTTTGTCGCTGTCGATCAGGGCGCGGGTCAGCACTGCGCTGCGCTGCAGCGGCTTGTCGGACTCTCGCGCAATTGGCGCGTCGGTGATCATGGTAATGCAGTCGAGTACGGTCGACCGAGCCGCTTCCGCGTCAACCATCCCGTCGAGGAAGGCCGGATCAAAGCAATGCACGCCATCAAGGTCGCGCTCACAGTCGATGTACCGCGCCAAGGCGCTGTTCAGCCGCGTGAAGCCACGCGACACCAACGAAGGCGCAAAATGCGCACACGGTTCCGCGCCGCCCGAGGGCGTGATAAGGGCAAAAGTAGCCATGGTTGATCTCCTGATGATCACGGTGGTTAGGCCCTCGACGATGTTCCAGCATCTTCGGGGGCTGTTTGTTTTTTGCGTATAGGATGTATATACATTGAAACCATGAACGTAAAGAGGTTGTATATACAAAATGCGAGAAAAAAAGACATCGCAGATCAATCTGCGTATATCGCCGAGCCTGAAAGAAGCGGCGGACCGGGCGGCGGCGGCAGATCAGAGATCCCTGACGTCCTTGATAGAAAAGCTCCTCACAGACCATCTTCGCAAGACCGGGTTCCTCGGCGAGCCTGACTCATCAGCCGACAGG
>NZ_JAUOQN010000015.1:0-92343 GCF_030547555.1 Salipiger sp. 1_MG-2023
CCCAACATGGGCAACGGCGGGATGACACCCGTCCAGAAACTGAAAATGGCCGCATAAATTCTACGACCAAGCCCCCGTAAAAACGGGGGGATTACCTGAGTAGCGGCCCAGCTCGCTGATTTCACCCCCATCGGGCGCGTAAATGTTCAGACCCATCGTTGGCTGTCGGCGCGACAGACGGGGAACATTGGTGGAATACATGACAAGAACATAATCGCCGCTGCCCGGTTCAGCGTCGAAGTCCCACCATTCAAAATAGCTCGTCCGATTTTCCATCGGGAACGGCAGATGCATCGCATCATGTTTCAAGAACCGGTCCTATCGGTATCCTTTCAGTGCCTGTATCCTGATGATCTGGATCAGCCCTTGCGGCCCATGAGCTTGCCATATTTGGTCAGGAACAGATCTTCGCCCTTCATCTTGCGGGTCACCCAGTCGCCCGCGGTGAATGCGACGAGGAAAGAGTTTCCGCGTTCGGGGCCAAGCGGTACGAGGATCGGTGCCTTGGCTCCCCAGGGCTTGTAGGGTTTCATCTGCTCAAGAGCCTTTCCCTGCACCAGCGCCTTCAACGTCCTTTCCAGCCAAGGCAATTGCCGGCTGGCGGCAACGATGGTCATGGCGTCACCTGCATCGCCGACGTCGCCTGCGGCAAGGACATTAGGCAAGGATGACGGGCGCATCCACGGATCGGTCCTGATCCGCTGCGCCGTGGATTTCTGGACGCCCGGCAGGCTTTCCAGCAGCTGCGAATTGGCGCGCGAGCCAATCGCCGGAAAAATCAGATCGAAGCTATGCTCTACCCCGCCCAGCGTCAGACTGCCCGCATGGGGCTCGGTCAGGCTGGCCAGAGTCTCTGCGCGCGTGCCAAGGATCAGTGTCACGCCCATCGCCCGCAGCTTGTCTGCCAAAGACCGGCCCAGCTTGCCGGGAACAGCCGGAAACAGCGCCGCATCCGAAGAGATCAGCGTGACTGTTTGTCCGGCATGGCGCTGGCGATCTCTCCGGCGAGTTCGGTGCCGACGGCGCCCGCCCCGACGATGCCGATGGTCTTTGCGGCCTTGAGCTGCGCATGGATGCGTTGGTTGTCGGCGCGCAGCCCGGCAAAGTCCGCCCCTTCGGGCTTGAACGGCATGGCGTTGGAGGAGCCGGTCGCGACGATGATCCAGTCGGCCTCGACCCGCTGACCGTCTTCCAGTGTGACTCCGTTCGCGTCGATGCCGGTTGCGCGCGCGCAGATCCGTCGGCCCTTTTCCAGCAGCCCGTCATAGGGGATCAGGGCGCGGTCCAGCAGCGCTGGATCCACCACCGCCCGGATCATCGCCGGGGCATGCACGAAATGGCTGCGCGGTTCGATCAGGGTGACATCGGCGCTGCGTTCCAGTGCCTGCGCAAGCGGCGCGCCTATATAGCCGCCCCCGATGATTGCGATGCGTTTCGACATGTTTGCGATCCTTCACTGATCTGTGGCGGTTTCCCGCGCAATTGGGGCGCCAGCGTCCTGAATGTCAGGCGTGCGGATATGGCCGAAAGACATCTGCTTGCGGGGGGGGCGGGGGCTTCAAAGTGTCGATGGGCAGGGCCCATGCCGGGCGTTATTGCGACGGTGCGCCGGGGTTCGGGCATCTTGTCGGTGAAAATGCCTTGGCTCGCCATGCGGCCCCCGGTTTCGTCTTCGGCTATGACAGCGCCGTTTTGGGTCGCAAGACAGATCGGAACCGGCCACAACCCACAGGCCGCCCCGGCGATGTCGCCGATGGCCGCCACGATAGGATCGTTGCGCAGATCGCCAGCGCGGTCTGGGCGTCCGGTGGGGGTCATGGTGCGGTCCCTTTCGTAACTTGCCTTGCTTTTGCGCTCTCGAGGCGTGTGCCGTGGCGCTGGGCCCGCTGCGGGAGGATGATGAAGCTACCTTAACATATAGTGTGACGCAACTTGTGGAACAAGTGTTCCATTGGTAGGGTTTTCGAACAGCCAGCATTGGTCAGGAGCCCCATGACAGATCCGCGCGTCGAACGAACCCGGCAGGCACTGTTTTCTGCGCTGGATGAGCTGCTCGCTGAAATGCCTTTTGGCGAGATCAGCGTCAGCGCCCTTGCCAAACGTGCGAACGTTGGTCGGCAGACCCTGTACAGGCATTTCGACAGCATGGGGGCCATGGTTGACGCACGCATGCAGTTTGGCATGGCCGAACAGATCGAGCTCGCCCGTTCCAGCCAAGGAGACGAGGCAGACTGGATGCAACAGGTCGCCCTTGTTGCCTGCGAGCGCGTCGCCGCGCAGCCTCATATCTCGCGCGCAATTCTGAGCGGAGAGGCGGGGCAAGACGCGCTGGCGTCCATGCGTGCGCAGCTTGTCGCCTTGCGCAGTGACGCCCCCAATGATCCGCTTGAACATGTTCCGGCAGACCTTCAGGGCTTTGTCGCGAGCTTCTATGCGGGGGCCGTTGCTGCGACGCTTCTGCATTGGATCGAGGCGGGATGTACCCCTGATGCCGAAACCATGAGCGGGGTCATCGCCCGGCTTACCGCGAACGTGCCGACGGAATGGGGCGGAATCACCCGATCAACCAGCTGACGGTTGCCCATCGCGCGCGGATGGTCCGCCCGGTCGGGCCCGCGCCTGAACAACCGCACCCGGTCCAACCCACAGGGCGTGGGCGCGCGGATCATTCTTCAGCGGCGAAGCCCCGCCAAGGTGCGTCAGCTGTCGTTCGGCGCGCCCGGACAGTTTGCAGTTTGGCCAAGCCCTTAACCGTCACGCCTGCGCAGGCTGTGCGCCAGCCGCTTCGCGCCGGTCACCGCGTCGCCTTGTAGCGACCAAGTTTGTGTGAGGCCCTCCATGATGATCAGCAGCTCGGTCTCATGCCCGGGCAGACCGGTCGCGGCGGCGGCGCGATGAGCCACCTCGCCCTTGTGGCGCTGGAGCATCTCGCGCAGTCGGGAGCTGCCCGGATCGGCCGCCACAGCGCCGTGAAACAGGCAGCCATGCGAGGTTTCGCGCGCCATCCACGCCCCGATACGGTCGATCAGCGCATCCAGTGCCACGTCTGGCGCCTCTGGCAGATCGTCGAACAGCCGCGCGAGGTAACGGGTGTGGCGATGCTCCAGCGCCGCCAGCACCATGTCGGCGCGCGATGGCAGGTATTTGTAAAGCGTGCGCAGGCTGAAGCCCGCCGCGTCGCGCAGATCCTCGACGCTGGGTTCGGCAAACCCCCGGGCGGCAAAGGCGCGCTCGAGCCCGGCGGCAATCTTGATCCTAGTATCGGTCATGCTTGACGGTGTAGAATGATCCCTCTACCTACGCAAGTAGAGTAAACATTCTACCTGACGGAGCGATGCCATGACACTCCCCGACACGATGAAGGCGATGGTTCTGACCGGCCATGGTGGCCTCGACAAGCTTGAGTGGTGCGAAGACGTGCCGGTGCCGCGCCCCGGCGTGGGCGAGGTGCTGATCCGGGTCGGCGCTTCGGCGCTCAACAACACCGATGTGAACACCCGCACCGGCTGGTATTCCAAGGCGGTGCGCTGTGATACCAACGCTGCCGGGGCCACGGGCTATGACGGGACCTCGGATGCCGATGGCGCATGGTCCGGTGCGCTCAGCTTTCCGCGCATTCAGGGCGCCGATTGCTGCGGCAAGATCGTCGCGGTGGGCGAGGGGGTGGACAAGGCTCGCATCGGCGCGCGGGTGCTGGTGCGTCCGATGCACCGGCCTGCGGGCGGGGACGCAACGGCGCTGGTGACTTTCGGCTCAGAGCGCGACGGCGGGTTCGCGCAATTCACCACGGTGGACAGCGCCCATGCATTGCGCATCGACAGCCCGCTGTCGGACGTCGAACTGGCGTCGTTTCCCTGCGCCTTCTCGACCGCCGAGGGCATGATCCAGCGGGCAGAGCTGACGGCCGAGCGGGTGCTGATCACCGGCGCGTCTGGCGGGGTCGGTTCGGCGGCGGTGCAGCTTGCCAAGCGGCGCGGTGCCCATGTGACGGCGGTGACCAGCCCGGGCAAGGCATCGGCGCTTGAGGCGCTCGGCGCGGATGTCGTTCTCAGCCGGGATGGCGCCTTGCCTGCCGAGGCCTTCGATGTCGTGCTGGACCTCGTTGGCGGCCCGCGTTGGCCTGCGCTGCTTGACGCGCTGGCGATTGGCGGGCGCTACGCGGCGTCGGGGGCGATCGCAGGGCCGATTGTCGAGCTGGACCTGCGCGCGCTCTACCTCAAGGATCTGACGCTGGTCGGCAGTACCCGGCAGGCGCCGGAGGTCTTCACCGATCTTGTGGGCTACATCGAACGGGGTGAAATACGGCCCATCCTTGCCGATACCTACCCGCTGCGCGAGATGCGCGCGGCGCAGGAGGCGTTTCTCGGGAAAACCCACATGGGCAAGATCGGCATCGAGATCACAGGCTGACGCGATTGCACGCGCAGAGGGGGCGACGCAGCGCCATGTCCTCGCCCCGCAGTCCGGCATTGTTCCCGGCAAACGGTCAGCTTTTCCGAGGCGCAAGGCACAGGTCTGGGCAGAGCGCGAAGAGGCCGTTAGAAATGGGGCTGCAGATCGCGTCCGGAACAGTGGGCGCCTTCCCAACTCTGGCAGTTGATTGGCTGAAAAAGAGAAGGGGGGCGCAAGATTTCAGAGGCTTGCCGAGCGCCTGCCTGAACATCTCAGTCCGCGAAACGCTCTGTTCGCGCAGCCGTGCGGCTCTTGCATCGTCGGTCCCATCACCCTGACCGGGCGGCGAGGGACAGCTGCGCTTTGTAGGCTTCCATCCTTGCGTTGGCGTTGGTGTCGACGATCAGGATGATCGCCAGCATGGCGATGGTCGTGATGAGGCTCGCCCGCCAGTTCGCAGACGTCAGGACGGGGATCAACAGCGCGCAAAGCGCGATGATCAGCGGAAACACCCTGAAAACGGCGATGCGGTAATCGTCCAACACCTTGTCGGAGCGGGCGATCTCGGATGCGATGAAGCCCGAGGCGTCGGTGCTGTGGGCCAGTGGAACGCTGGTCAGCCGGGCCTGGTTGGGAATGAACAGCCCAAGCCCGAGGATCAGCAGCAGCCCGCCCGCAACCAGCATCGGGATGACATAGGCTTTGGCCACATCGGTTTTTCCCCAATGCCAGAACCCCCAGCTTGCCAGAAGAAAGGACAGGCCGAAAAGGATGAAGACAACGGAAGAGAGTGTCTCGGCCTTTGTCCAGTCCGTCGCTGTTTTCAAGATATCCATGGGTTTCCTCTCTTCAGCAGGTGTGGCGCTGAGGATGATGGCCAGCGCTTGGCCCCGTCTTTGCCCGGTCATGACAGCCTTACAGGTTCCAGTTGAACCCGGTGTCCTGTTCTGAGCGCTCCCACAGCTTGACCATAACGGGCTTGTCGTGGGCGTAGGGTTCCAGCGGGCCTTTGCCGACCGGGCCAGTGAAGCCCATACGGCCCGTGGGGCCATAAAGCGCGCGCTGTTCCAGCCCGGTTTCGGTTGCGCACATGACTTCGGGATAGGCACCCTGTTCGGCGCTTTGCACCAGTGGCGTCTTGGTCATCAGCCACCAGATGATCCGCGTCATCAGCCCAGCGCTGGTGCTGATCAACGAGGTCGCCGACGATCCGGGGTGGCAGACGTGGATATCGACGTGTTTGCCTGCGGATTTTACCCGGTCCTGCAACTCGTAGGCAAACATCATCTGCGCCAGCTTGCTCTGGCTGTAGGCGGGATTGGCGCTGTAATCCTTGTCCCAGTTCATGTCATCGAAGCGGATCGTCCGCAGCCCCATCTTGTAGCCAAGGCTGGCCACGACCACGATCCGACCCTTCGAGTCTTCGATGCAATCGAACAGCATCCCGCACAGCAAGAAATGGCCGTAATGGTTGGTGCCAAGCTGGCTTTCAAAACCGTCCACGGTCAGTTTCCGCGTCGGCACCTGCGCAATGGCGGCGTTGCAGATCAGCGCGTCGATCTGCGGCACGGTGTCGAGCAGCTCTGTCGCCGCCGCGCGCACGCTGGCGAGATCGGAAAAGTCCATGCGCACAAAGCTCACCTCGGCCCCGGCACCGAAGTCCTGTTTCAGATTGGCGATGGCGGCACTCGATCGCTCGGCGCTGCGGTTCAGCATCACGATCCGTGCCCCCTTCGACAGAAGAATCCGCACGGCCTGAAACCCGGCTCCGGCATTGGCGCCGGTGATGAGATAGGTCTTGCCTGCCTGCGGGCCGAGGCGCTCGGGCGTCCAGCCTTTCGGTCCGAATGTGGTGTCTGCCATGTCGTGGGTCCTTTTGGAAATGTGGCTGTGCGAAGGGGCTGCCTTCGTCTTGACCTGACAGATAGATAGTTGGCAGGGGCGGAAACAGGCGCGATCCTCGCGGATACTTGCCTGATTGTATCGTCCCTGTTGCAATGTCGCTTTTTCCGGTGCTTGGTGGGCGCCATGAGCAAGCATCAGATCACGCAAATCGTCCAAGCCCGGATCAGCGGCGATGGCATGGTGGAAACCGGGGTGAAAGGCGTGCAGCTTTTCCGCTATAGCGAGCCGATGCGCTGCGCTCCGGCGGTGGTCGAGCCCTGCGTCGTGGCGATCCTTGGCGGCGTCAAGGAGGCCATTCTGGATGGCAAGTCGCATGTCTACGATGCCAGCCGGTACATGTGCTGCCCGATGTCGATGCCAATCGAGGCGGGCATCCCGCAAGCCTCAGTCGATAATCCGCTGCTTGGGGTCTATATCGCGCTGGATGCGCGCGTCATGACCGAACTGGCCATCGAGATGGAAAGCGCGTCCGGGGCGATCCGCAGGCCAGAGGGCGGGGCGCTGCCGCAGGGATTTGCCCTTGCGCAGTGGGACGACGCCTTTACCGAGGCGCTGCTGCGGCTCTTGCAGCTTGAAACCCCGACTGATCTGGCGGTGCTGGGCGCTGGGCGGCTGCGGGAACTGTGCTATGCCGTCCTGACGGGCGAGGCGGGACGGTCGGCGCGGCGCGCCTATGGCGTCGGCAACGAAGTGGCGCGGGCGATCGCCTATCTGTCCACGCGGCTGAACGAGCCCGTCACTATCGATGACATGGCCGTGCAGGTCGGCATGAGCCGCGCGGTGCTTCACCGCAAGTTCAAGCAGGCCACCACCATGTCGCCGATCCAGTTCGTCAAATCCATGCGGCTGAACAAGGCCGCCATGAAGATCGCCGGTGGCATGAGTGTGAGCGAGGCGGCGCTGGATGTCGGCTATGTAAGCCCTTCGCAGTTCAGTCGGGAATTCAAACGCCTTTACGGGCAATCCCCAAGGCAATGGAGCCACGCGCAGCATCTGTCGGTCGGCATGGGGTGACACATCGGTCTCATTTCCGGGGGCTGACGCCGCACGGTAGGTGAAACGCTGACCTCTCTGGCAGGGGCCAAGGCGGCAGCGCCCGGCGGGCCGCCGCGTCGGCTTGCCTCAACCGCTCGCCATACCGGCAATCATACCGCCCAAGGCGACGATGTGGACCAGCATCAAGGCGTTGTCCTTCCACAATACCCCGACCGCAAACCAGCCAAGCACACCGACGATGAAGAAATACAGGTTCCACGGGGTCCAGCCGAACCCCGTTGCCGCGTAGCCGAGGATCTGAAGCACCGACGCGCCCCATTTGACTGCGAACACCATGCGTTCGCGCGATGGCATCGCTGCCACGGCATCAAACGGCACGGGTCAGCCCCCCATCAACGCGCAGGTTCTGGCCCGTCATGTAGCCAGCACCGTCGGATGCAAGAAAGGCGATCAGCGACGAGACTTCGCTGGCGTGGCCATAGCGCCCCATCGGAATGCGCGACTTGCGGTCCTCGGTTTCGGGCAGGCTGTCGATGAAGCCGGGCAGGACATTGTTCATGCGGATGTTCTGCGCGGCGTATTTGTCGGCATAAAGCTTGGTGAAAGCCGCCAGTCCGGCCCGAAATACGCCGGATGTCGGGAAAAGCGGGTCAGGTTCAAAGGCCGCGAAGGTTGAGATGTTGATGATCGCGCCACCGTTCTGCTCTTGCATCAGCGGCGTGACCAGACGGGTCGGGCGGATCACATTCAGCAGGTAGGTTTCCATGCCCCGGTGCCAGTCTTCGTCGCTGATCTCCAGCACCGGGCCCTTGGGGCCATGGCCTGCCGAGTTGACCAGCACATCCACGCGGCCCCAGCGGCTCTGCGCACCCTCGACCAGTTCGGTGAGGGCGCTGATGTCCAGATTGGAGCCGGTGACGCCGAAGCCGCCGAGATCTTTGCCAAGCGCTTCGCCTTTGCCCGAGGACGACAGAACCCCGACCTTGAACCCATCCGCCGCAAGCCTGCGCGCGGCATCGGCGCCCATGCCGCTGCCACCAGCCGTCACCAATGCTACTTTTTCTACTGACATGTCCATCTCCATCATCTCTGGAAGCAGAGATAGGCGACATATACGTGCCGCGCGAACGAGAATTGATCTCCTCTGGCGATAGAAATACTATCGACAGATGTCGAACCTTCCTCCCCTCAACGGGCTGCGTGCCTTTGATGTCGCCGGGCGCCGTCTCAGCTTCCGGGCGGCCGCCGACGAGATGGGCGTTACGCAAGGTGCCGTGGCGCAACATGTGCGCCAGCTTGAAGCGCATCTGGGCACCATGCTCTTTGACAGGCTGCCCAAAGGTCTGGCCCTGACGCCCTCAGGGCGGCGCTACCACGGCAGGATCTCCGCGGCGTTCGAGGAATTGCGCGCTGCCACGGCGCAGATAAAGCCGGAGCCGGGCAAGGTTCTGATCAGCGTCACGCCGACCTTTGCCGCCAAATGGCTGATCCCCAACCTTCCGGATTTTGCGCAAAAGCACCCGGATATCGATCTGCGCATCCTTGCGACGGAACGGGTTTCCAGCTTTCACAGCGATGGCATCGATCTGGCGATCCGTCAGGGCAAACCCCCGTTCGGAGCCGCGCTCGACGCGACATTGCTGTTTCGGCAAGAGGTGATCGCAGTCGCCGCGCCGACATTGGTCAAGGGGCAGGCGCTGCCGCTCGACCCGGAGATCCTGTCGCGCTTGCCCAAGATACACGACAGCCATGATCTCTGGCCCAAGCTGCTGGCCCAGATCGGCGCGCCCGATCAGAGCAAACGCGGCCTGCAACTCAGCCAGACGGCGCTGGCGGTCGATGCTGCCGTGTCCGGGCAAGGGGTTGCGCTGGTCAGTCGTTTTCTGGTGCTGAGGGAAATTCACGACGCCAAGCTCATCGAGCTTGGGCACGCTATTGCCAATGACGCGCAGGGGTTCTACCTGCTGTCACCGCGAAACATGGCTTCGAAGGGGGCCGTGAAAGAGGCAATCGACTGGCTGACATCTGAAACCGGAAAACAGCGCTGAGCGCCGCTTTTATTGCGGGTGGCAGCCATCATCTTGGGCAGGCACCGCCCCTGTGTCAATTTTGGCCGTGCCATGGGTGGCATGCAGGATCAATGGGTTGACGTGCATGGCGCAGCTGCGCAACCCAGCGGCTCTAGGGGCGGCGTGGCGGCCGATTTCCCGAAGGGATTCGGCCCGCAGGGCGATGCGATCCGGATCACAAATCACGCCCGGCTGGTGCGTGACACTGAAATCGTCAGGCGGGTGACGCCGCACAGACCCTTGCCGTCGCTAGCCCCGGAAACAGGGCCGGCGACAGCGCGCCGAACAACCGGCAATGCATGACAGGACGTATTGAAATGAACGTTGATCAGCCAAAACTGGGCAAACGCGGAACACTTCTTTTGCTGATCGTTCTGGGGGCGTTTCCCCCTCTGACCATGGATCTGTATCTTCCGGCGCTGCCGCGCATGGCAGAGATCTTTGCGACCAGCCACGCGATGATCAATCTGACGCTTGGCGCATATATGGTTTCGTTTGCCATTGGCATGCTGTTCTGGGGGCCGTTGAGCGAGCGGACAGGGCGCAAGCCGATCCTGTTCACGGCGCTGGCGATCTACATTTCGGCCAGCCTGCTCTGCGCCATCGCCTTCAATGTCGAAAGCCTGATTGTCTTTCGCATCCTGCAAGGGCTTGCGGGCGGCGGGGTCACGGTTGTCGGCACTTCGATCGTGAAGGATCTGTTCGACGGGCGCGAACGCGAAAAGGTCATGGCGACGGTCATGTCACTGGTGATCATTGCGCCGATGGTCGCCCCGGTTCTGGGGGCATTCCTGCTGAAGGTGGCGACCTGGCGGGCGATGTTTGTCGTTCTGGCGGTGTTCGGGTGCCTCGCGGGCGGGCTTGTCGTGCTGTTTCGTGAAACCATGGTGGAGAGATCCACCGCCCCGGTGCTGAAGTCATGGAACCGCCTTGGCGTGGTGCTGGCGAACCCGCGTTTCGCCTACCTGCTGCTGGTGTTCTCGCTGATGCCGATGTGCCTGCTGTCCTTCCTTGGGATCGCGGCCTACGTCTATATCGACGGTTTTGGCATGTCAGAGCAGGCGTTCAGCTTTATCTTCGCCTTCAACGCCGCTTGCGCCACGCTTGGGCCGGTTCTGTACCTGCGGCTGTCCCGGTTCATTCCGGTTCAGACGATCATCACGACCTGTTTTGCGGTGGTGTTTTCCGGGGGGGCGGCGATGCTGTTCCTTGGCGGGCAATCCCCGTGGATCTTTGCAGCGCTGGCGGCGATGATCACCATTTCAGTGATCGTCATGCGGGTTCCGGGCGCGAACCTGCTGCTGGATCAGCAAACAAGGGATACCGGATCGGCTGCGGCCCTGATCCAGTTCAGCGGAACCCTGATGGGGGCGGCAGGCGTGCAGATCGTGTCGGCCAACTCTCATGATCTGATCCGCAACTACGGCATCCTGCTGATTGTCATCGGCACCACCTGCAGCCTGCTCTGGCTGATGGTCCGGCATCGACCTTTCGTTGCGGGGAAACTGCCACAACACGCCTGACGCGTCCCAACAACACCCAGCGGCCCTGTCATCCCTCCGGTTTTGCCAGTTCCACTGCCGAACTTGGCGCAACCTATGGAAAATGGCGAACAGGGGACCTATCTGACCACAGGTCTGGTGGCGAAGCCCTATGCGCTGCCGCTTGAAATCAATGATCTACGAACCGGCAGCGGGCCGGTCAGCCGCCATCTCAGCTGCCAAGAACGGAACGTGCAAAAATGACCACTCCTCTACGTATCGATATCGTGTCCGATGTGATGTGCCCGTGGTGCATCATCGGTTACCGGCAGTTGTCGCAAGCGCTGGAGGCCGCTGGCACCGAGCATGAAATCCACTGGCATCCGTTCGAGCTGAACCCGCAAATGCCCCCCGAGGGCCAGAACACCCGCGAACATATCATCGAAAAATATGGCAGCACGCCGGAGCAATCCGAACAATCGCGACAGCAGATGAAGGCGCTGGGGGATGATCTGGGATTTGATTTCCAGTGGACCAAAGACTCGCGCATGCACAACACGTTCAACACCCATCAGCTTTTGCATTGGGCCGGCACGCAGGGGCGCAAACACGATCTGAAGCTGGCGCTGTTCGCCGCGCATTTCACCGAGCAGCGCAATCTGTCGGACAATGCCGTGCTGGCCGATGTTGCCGGCGAAATCGGGCTGGACCGGGCGGAGGCCGCCGCCGTGCTTGACGATCAACGCTTTGCCAATGACGTGCGCGGCATCGAACAGTTCTGGCAACAGCAGGGGATCACCGGCGTGCCCGCTGTCGTGTTCGACAAAAAGCACCTCGTGACCGGCGCGCAGGGCGTGGACAATTACACCAGCATCCTGTCGCAACTTGCCGAATTGAGGGGCTGAGGGGTTGCCTTGAACCGGGGGCGAAGGTTTCGACCCCGCCGGATCAGCGCTGCGCTCGCGCCGTTTCTCTGTCAGGCCTCAGCCCCCGTACAACCAGCGCCGTAACCTCGGCGCAAATGGCATCTTCGTCCAGAGCCGCGCTCTCGTCGAGATCCAGCATGAACCGCAGCTCTGGGCCCAGCACGGCATAGGCTTCTGTTACGGCCCAGATGTTGAATTGCAACAGCATCGGGTCGACGGGGCGGATCGACCCATCCGCCACCCATTTCTGGATCTGCGCGGCGGCGGCATGGGTGACGTCGCGCGATCCGGCCCAATGTTCGCGCAGGAACGGGGCGCCGCGCATCACTTCGCCGGTGAACATCTTCACCTCGGCCGGGTGGGTCAGCGAAAACCTGATCTTGCGGGCGATGTAATCGGCCAAGAAGATCTCGGGGCCCTGATTCAAATCGATGCCGCTGAACATCTCTGCCCAGATCGTCATCACATGGTCCAGAGCCTGTTGATACAGCTCTTCCTTGCTCTCGATGTGATAATGCAGCTTGTTCTTGGTGATGCCCGCGCGATCGGCGATCCCTTGTGTCGAGGTGCCTGCAAGACCATGCTCGGCAAACTCCTTGATCGCGGCCTCCCGGATCTGAAGCTTCAGGTCAGCGCGTTTCTGCGCGAGATCGGGGCGGGTCACGGTTTTTCCGGCAGGTAAGCGGTTGCTTCGACCTCGATGACGATCGCCTCCGAGGGCATCATCGCCGACACCTCGACCACCGTCGACACCGGAGGCGTCTCGGGAAAGAACATCCGGCGCACCGTGTTGTAGCGCGGGAAATCACCAAGATTGCGGAAATACTGCACCAGC
Organism: Salipiger sp. 1_MG-2023; assembly: GCF_030547555.1. Lineage (NCBI taxonomy): Bacteria > Pseudomonadati > Pseudomonadota > Alphaproteobacteria > Rhodobacterales > Roseobacteraceae > Salipiger > Salipiger sp. 1_MG-2023. The sequence goes on from NZ_JAUOQN010000015.1 coordinate 12,605, forward strand.
TTGAAGACATCCGCCATGGTGCCGCCCGCGTCCTCCATCGTGGCGCGGATGCGGTCGAACACGAACCAGCTTTGCGCTAGGATGGGGCCGTCCTTGGCATCCACCGAAAATTCGCCCGTCTGCCCGATCATCGGGCCGATTTCCGGGGGCAGATCCTGAAAGCCGGTGATGATCTTTCCCGCCTGCGGGTCGACGGCAATCACCCCTGACAGAAAGATGAAATCGCCGCGCCGGGTCCATGCGGAATAACGGGCAAGGGGTTTTGCGGTGTCTGACATGACGCTTTCCTACAATGACGCCAAGCGGCGTTCGACTTTCCTCAGAAATGCCGCGCGGTCGGCATCGCTGGTGTGGTTCATGTTGTATAGCTGCTGCCAGACCGTCTTGCACTGGCGGTTGAACAGCACGCGCAAACCGCGGGTCCAGAGGCTGCGGCCCGGATCGCGGATCAGCTTGATCCACCACCATGGGCTGCCCGATGTGGTGATCCCAACGAACAGGCGGATATGCGACATCTTCGGTTTTGGGCGGCGTTGCTTGGCGTCGGACACCTCGAAGGTGATGCCGGGCAGCCAGACCCGTTCAAGCCAGCCTTTCAGCATCGCGGGCGGGCCGTAGTACCATGTTGGATAGATCACCACGATGCCTTCGGCCCAGAGCAGATCCGCGACATGGTCAGGGTGCCGGGCGATGATCTGATCGGTCTTGTCGAGGTATCCATGCCACTCTTCGGTGGACAGGACGGGGTTGAACCCCTCGCGGTAGAGATCATGGCAGCGCAAGTCGTGGCCCGCCGCACGCAACGTGCGACAGGCGGTTTCATAAAGGGCAGCGCCATAGCTTTCCTGGCTTGGGTGCGAAAAGACAACGAGCAGGCGCATCTGCCGATCCCTTACTTTACAAGGTCCATGCCAACCTTGTGGTTGACGAATTGATCGGTGGCGACCTTGGACAGATCGACGGACCCCTCTTCGAGGATGCCTGCATCGACCACGGTGTCATAAAAGGCCTGCACCCGGTCCAGATCGATGGCACCGATGCCGAGCTCGGACTGAAGGCCCGACCCGATGATGCCCAGAGCCAGCAGCTGATCGACCTCGGCGGCCAGCCCTTCGGCGGTCATCTCGGGGTTGGCTTCCATGATCGCCGCGTTGCCAAGCGAGGGATCATTGTAAAGGTAGTTGTACCAACCGATGGTCGAGGCATCGATGAAGCGCTGCACCAGATCGGGGTTGTCTTCGACCATCTCGACGCGGGCTTCGATCGTCGAGGCATAGGTGCTCCACCCCTGATCCGCCAGAAGGAAGGTATCGACCGGCGCGCCCTGTTTTTCCGCATAAAGCGGCTCGGAGGTGGCGTAGCCCTGCTGCACCATCTTTTCATCATTGAGGAAGCCGGCAAGGTTGTAGCCATAGGGGCGCAGCTGTTCGTCGCTAAAGCCCTGCGAGGCGGTCATCCACTGCCAGAAGCTGAACTGGCCATCCTTGCCGATCAGCACTTCGGGGGCGCTCGCCAGATCGTCCCAGCCTTCGTACTGGCCTTCATGGGCGATCAGAACCTGCGGATCCTTTTCGTAATAGGCCGCAACCACCACCGTCGGAATGCCGTTGCGCACGTTGTCGAAAGACAGCAGCAGGTTTCCTGTTTGCAGGAAATCGATGCGCCCGGCGGCAAGCATCGGTCGGTTGTTGACCTGCGGCCCGCCCTGCTGGATTTCGACGTCGAGGCCGAATTCCTCGTAGGTGCCGTCCGCCAGCGCCTGATAAAACCCGCCGTGGCCGCCCTGAGCCAGCCAGTTCGTCGCGAAAACGACCTTGTCTTGCGCGGCAGCGCCTGTGGCGAGGGTCGCGCTCACGGCCGCGAGGAGCCAGTTCTTCATCATGTCCATTGTCCTAATCCGGGTCAGTCTTGTGCCATGTCGGCGGTCCATCCCCGTGTTTTTCCGGGGTTCATCAATCCGTGCGGGTCTGCGCGTTTCTTGAAGTCGATCTGTGCGGTATCGATTTCCTTCATGCCGCCATCCTCGATGGTGATCACATGCGGATCGAACACCGTGCAGCCATCCAGACGCTCCAGTTCGTCGATGATCTCGTAGGTGCGCGCGCGGCTGGTCCAGCGCAGGATGGGCAGGGCGAAAATCTGGATATCGCCATCCATCCGCGCCATCTCATGGTGGAAATACAGCTCTTCACCGTAACGTTCCTGCTGGCGCAGCGCGATAGCGGGGTCAAACGGGCGCGGGTAGGCCACCTGCAGATAGGTCCACTCGCCGCGCTCATGCTTCAGCGCCTGCAACGTGGTGTGGTTCCAGCCGCATTCCCACGTCGCGGGAAGCCCTGCCGCTTCAAGATCATGCAGCGATTTGGACACCGTCACCGTGCCGCCATGCGCCGCGACCTTGGCGGCAAAGGCTTCGGCATCCGATGGTGCGATCATCGCGAACACCGCGTCGCGATCAGACGGGAAAACCCCTTCGAGCCGCTTGTAGAACCGCGCGAAACGGCGCTCGACCACGGTCATGAGATAGGCATCGATCCCATCTTCCTGCGCATCCGTGGCACAGGCCAGCGCGGTGTCATAGCCATCGAACAAGGCAATCGTGTGCTGCCAGTCAACCGCGGGCATCAGCGCATAATCCATCGCGGTGATGATGCCGTTGGTGCCATAGGCGTGCTGCACCTTGAGGATATCGGGGCCGCGCAGTTCGATCACCTGCGGGGTTTCCTCGACCGTGACGACCCGCACATAGCTGACGTTGCCACCATCGCGCAGCATGCCGTTGCGCAACGATCCGATGCCGCCAGAGCCGCCCGACATGAAGCCGCCGATCGTCGCCAGCCGCTTGGTCGACGGGAACATGGTGAGCATCTGGCCGGTCTCGGCCACAGCGGTTTCCACCGCTTCGATCCGCGCGCCGGCCTGACAGATCACGCGACCCTGCGAAATTTCCAGCACCCGGTTGAGCTTGGTCACATCAAGGATAATGCCGCCTTGCATCGGAACGCATTGCCCGTAGTTGCCGGTGCCGCCACCGCGTACGGTGACGGGAATACGGTGTTTCGCCGCGGCGGCGGCGACGGTGATCACCTGCTCTTCGGTGGTGGGCAAGACCACGATCTGCCCCAGCTTGCCGTCCAGCTGTTCGGTCAGGATCTGCGAGTACCAGTAATAGTCCTTGGACTTGACCTCGAGCACCCGCTGCTGATCCTGACAGGCGATGCCCCCAATATCGGCGCGGAATGCGGCGATGCGCTCTGCGGAAACGCTCATGCTGCGTCCTTTTCTGTGGAATGAGTTTGCCCGGCGCGGATCACCCGGCGGGCCGCGCGGGGGGTGCGCAGGGCATCGCCCCAGTCGGTGCCGCCGATCAGCAGGAAATCGGCGGGCGCCCCCACGGTCAGCTCACTGGTGGCAAGCCCCATGGCCAGCGCGGCATTGGATGAAATCGCGCCCACCCAGTCAGCCGGGTCAAGGTGGCTGGCAAGGCAGGCCAGACGAAGCGTGTCGATCGCGTCGTAACAGCCGCGCGGATAGAACGGGTCCGCGACGTTGTCCGCCCCGAGCACGACATTCACCCCGGCATTGCGCAGCTCTTGCATCGGAGCCAGCCCGCGCAGCCGCGGGCTGCGCCCCTGTTGCATGTCCTGCAGGTAAAGATTGGTCGTCGGCAAAACGGTCAGGGCGGTGCCCGCCCTCGCGGCTGCCTCCATCACTCGGGCCACATCATCCTCTGACCGGATCGACAGCGAACAGGCATGCCCGCAAAGCACACGGCCCGACATCGCGTATTTCGCCGTCAGGGCGACAATCGTATCGAACCCGCAGGCGTCGATGGACAGCCCCTCATCGACATGGAAATCCAGCGACAGCCCGTGATGCTCGGCAAGCCGAAAGACCTTTTCGAGCTTGGCGTCGAGGTCTTCGTTGCAATAGGCAAAGCAGCCCAGAACACCGCCATCCGCGGCAACCCGCCGGGCGATCCGGCGCCCCGACTCTTCGTCGCTGAGCAGATCCAGAGGGACAAGCGCGGCAAGCTGCAGGCAGAGTTTTCCCTGCCAGTCGCGGGCAAGCTGGTTGAGCACGGACCACGCCAGCGGGGGCTCGGGCTGTACCCAGTCCACATGGCTGCGCAGCGCGCTCAGGCCATTTTCGTAGGCCTCTGTGAGGCCCTTGGACGCGCGGCTGCGCAGATCGTCTTCCGTCCAGTGATCCGCGTCGGCGTGGCAGGCATCGATTGCTCCGAACAGGCCGGGCTTGATGCCTGTGCAGCGGCTGATCGTAAAGGTCTTGTCGAGATGGACATGCGGATCGACCGGCAGCGGCATGGCAACGGCGGTGGCCGGGCCTTGTGTCGGCGTTATCGCCGCGATCCGGCCGTCCCGCAGGCTCAGGCTGACCGTCTCACCGTTGAGGTCGATGCAAGAAAGATCAATGCTCACGGCGCAGCTCGCTTTCATGCCAGTGGCCAAGCACGCGGCGAGAGGCCCACGAGGTCAGCAGGAAGATCACGATGCCCAGCAGCGACACCAGAACGAGGGCCGCGAACATGCGCGGGATCTCGCTTCGGAACGACGATTCGATGATCCGGCTGGCAAGCCCGGTGTTCTGGCCCGCAGCCCCGGCGGCGAATTCCGCCACCACGGCGCCGATCAATGCCAGACCACCGGCGACCTTGAGCGCCGACATGAACTGCGGCAAGGCGGACGGGGCCAACAGGAACCGCAAGCGTTGCCACGGCGTGGCGCGATACAGCGTGAACAGATCGCGCAGGTTGTGATCCGCCGAGCGCAGCCCGATCACGGTGCCCGACAGGATCGGGAAGAAGGCCACGATCCACGCGCAGATCAGCAAGGCGGCAAAGGTGGAATGCACATAGATCAGGATCAGCGGCGCAATCGCCACCACCGGCGTCACTTGCAAGATGACGGCAAAGGGAAACAGGCTCATCTCGACGGTGCGCGACAGGGCAAAGAGCGCGCCAAGCGCCACGCCGCCGACCACCGCCAGCAGCAGCGACAAGAGCGTCAGCTTTACGGTGAACCACGCCGAGACCATCAGGGATGGGCCATCGGTGATCAGGGTTTGCCCGATCCGGCTGGGCGCGGGGATCAGGTAATGGGGCACCTCGAAATACCAGACCGCCCATTCCCAATAGCCGATGGCCGCCCCAAGCATGACAATCGGCATCAGCCATGACAGCAGACGGTCCCGTTTCTCGCGGCTTTGCTGTTCGGTGTTGATCGGCGCATCCGTGTCTTCAGTGGTCAAGGTCGTCGACATGCAATGTCCCTTTCAACGTTTCCGAAACGCTTTGTGCGACGGCAGAGAATTCGACGCTGGTGCGCCAGCTTTCGTCGCGCGGCCATGGCGTTTGCATCGGGATATCGGCGGCAACGCGCCCCGGGCGGGCCGCCATGACAACAATGCGGCTCGACAGGTAGACGGCTTCGAACACCGAGTGGGTGACAAAGATCACCGTCAGCCCGTGTTCCTTGGCCAGTCGCACCACATCACTGTTCAGCTTCGAGCGCGTCATTTCATCCAGCGCCGCGAAGGGTTCATCCATCAGCAAGATGCGGGGGCGCGTGACCATGGCCCGCGCGATCGACACCCGCATCTTCATGCCCCCGGACAGGGCGCGCGGATAGGTTTTGGCGAATTTCGTCAGCCCGACCTCGGCCAGAATCGCCATCACCCGCGGCATGGCCTCGGCGCGTTTCACACCGGCCAGCCGCAGCGGCAGGTAGACATTGTCGAACACCGTGGCCCAAGGCATCAGGGTTGGTTCCTGAAACACGAAAGCAAGGTCTTGTTCCGACGCGTCCGACGGCCTTGCGATGTCAATCGTGCCCGCGCTGACCGGCAGCAAACCGGCGATCATCTTGAGCGCGGTGGACTTGCCGCACCCCGACGGGCCTAGAAAGCTGATGAACTCGCCGGCCTCGATGTCCATCGACATGTTGTCGACGGCAAGAACATCCTTGCCGAAGCGCCGCGTGACGCGATCCATCCGTATGATGGGAGTGCTCATGCGTGGGCCTCCGGGTCTGCCTCGGTCTCCAGGAACGACAGCGGCGTTGCGTGCACTTCCTGCAGCAGGGTGACGATCTGCTCGGCGGCGTGCTGAATGAATGCCTCGCCCTTTTCGGCTGTCGCTATGCTCGCGTCGCCGCAAGCGCCTGCGGCGTTCATGTCCTGTGCCTGCCAGCCCAGTTTGCCTGCCGCCGACAATCCCAGATGTTTGAACTTGCCCGCCAGTTCCGCCGCCTTCGCCGGGAAATCGCGGGCATGTTCCATCTGCACGTGATCAGGGTGCAAGGCCCGCATCACCGAGGTTTCCATATCCCCCGCATGAATGCCAAAGCGCTCTTCTTCGGGCGTCAGCAGGCCTTCGGGCAGGCCCATGGCGAACCAGTTCGCCCCGACCGTCAGCATGTTGTGTTTGATCCGCAGATCGCGCGCCACGATATCCATCACCGCGATCTGCCCGCCGTGAGAGTTCAGGAACACCAGTTTGCGCACCCCCGCAGCCGCCACGCTGTCTCCGATCTCGGTATAGATCGAGATCAGCGTTTGCGTGGAAAAGGTCAACGTTCCGGGCCATGCGGAATGCTCGGTCGATTTGCCGACCGGCATGGTCGGCAGGAACAGCGCCGGGACATCATCGGGGATCAGCGGTGCGCTCGCCGCGACGATGCCGTCGACAATCGCCTGATCCACCGACAGGGGCAAATGCGGCCCGTGCTGTTCGATCGCGCCGATGGGAAGCACCGCAATCAGGCTCTCGCGGTCGAGGGCTGCAAAATCACGTGCCGTATAATGCGTCCAAAATCGGTGCTGCATGTCAGTCCTCGCTCGTCATGGATTGGTCACACCGAGCGATGAGGCCCACGGAACCTTGTAAACTGGCGCTGGCACCCGCCGAACACGCTTGCTGGTGAACGAATCCGGCATCAGACCCTCGCTGGTCAGTCATAGAAGGCAACAGGGTGGTGTGAATAGTCAAACCAAATGGTTTGCTTATGTGGATTGGTTCGTCTGAGTGCTCGGCATTTAGGCGTAACACCGGGGGCGAGGGCTGTTTTCAGGCGCACGGTCTATTCAGTCTTCAGCCTGCGGAAGAAAGCGGGCGGGCGGATGACGCCATGTGAGCCGGCCCGATCCCGAGCCGGAACGGTCTTTCCCAAGACGTCGCGCCATTCAGAGTAAGCAGCGCGGTGATGCCGAAGCCGCTTTCGTCGGCATCAATGTGCCAAGGTCGGACCGTAACATTTCACATTGGAGGGCTCTTTCTCGGAGCGGCCGCGCAAAACGAGCGCCCCCTTGGGCGCGGACTAAACCGGTTCGCAAGTGCCCGTTCGGCGGGGACTGCCCCCCGCCAGTTGCAAAGCTTGGCGATCAACCTGGTGGAGCCCCGTCCAAGCGGCCCTGACAGACTGCGACGGATCAAATCCCGTCCTGCGCGCCCGGCAGGGCCTGCGCTATTGTCTTGCGCAGATCTTCGGCATGGCCTCGCCATAGGCGGCTTGTAGAGCCTTCGGATGCGACCCGCAGGGCTTGCGGTTCATTCGGCGCTGCGGTTGCTCCAAATCTGAAAGGCGGCCAGCCCGTTGGAGCAGGGCTCAAGCGTCATGGCCTTGATCTGGTTTTCCTCGCTGCGACCAAAGCGTGTGTCTGCGCCGAGGGTCACGCAGACCTGCGGCGCGGCGGCGGGTGTGATCGTGCCCGCGCCGGAAAAGGTGAAGCTTTGCGCCTCAGAGCCGTCGCAGCTCACAAGCTCCAGCGCCGTGCCGGGCTGTGTCGAAGGCGCATGCATGCAGGCGTCGACCTCCGGCATATAAAAGATGCCATCGGCAAACCGGTATGGCCCAAAGCCCTGATCGACGAAAATCTCGCCGGACGGGCTGTTGCAGGTGTGGCCCTGCAATCCGGCGGAAGGGTCTGCCTGCGCGCCCTGACCCCCGGAAATATCGTCGCAATCGCCGTTCTGAAGATTGTCGAGCGGGTCGACGAAATAGACCTCGACAGTGTTGGCTTGCGCCATTCCGGCAATGAGCAGGGCGGCGATTGCGGCGGAAGGAGCGGCGTGTCTGATCATGGCGTAAGTCCTTGCGATGGGGTCTTTGATTGATGGGCCGCGCCTACAGGTGGCATCGGCGGTCCTGCGTTTCGACGGTGTGACAGCCCGCCGCCGGTGATGGCGCATGCTGACCGAAGCGGCGTTCGGCACGAAAGCCCGCACCAATCGCGGATGCGCCCCGCGCGGCGGCGTGTATCGGCAGGCTCATTTGACCGTCAGGCGACACAGAACCGTGTTGCTTTGCTCCAGATCCGGCCCCCAGATGAAATCCGCGCCCTTGGTCCACGCAACATCGTTATACCCCATTTTCGGGTCCACCAGCGCCGCGGTGACGGCGATGGCGAGGAATATCTTGGTGGTCAGTGACATGCGCGCGCGGTCCATTTCCTGATGATGGCCTGCGAATGTGCAGCCAGAATGCATCTTCCGAGATGTCAAACGCGCAGACGCCTTCGCCCGCAACCGGGCTGGCCTCGTTCTCGCAGGACTTGTCGAGCGGGGCGGTGTGGATGACGTGGCATTGCCAGTCGGCATTGCTGAGCGCGACGGGGGTGCCTTGCGCGTCGGTGATCTGCAGGATCACGCCGCCGTCGCCCATCTGCTGGCGCCGCGTGCCAATGTATTCGAGGCCGGTGTCGTTCTCGATGAAGTCCTTGGCGACGAGGCCGATGGTAAAGGGGCGCTCGGCCTCGAAGGTGAAGCTTTCGGCGTTGAACGAGCGCTCGGTGGTGATCGGCACGCTGTCTTCGGCGACCTGCGCCCCGTTGACGCGCATCTCGAACCAGTTGTCGGCCCAGACATCGGCGGAATAGGTCTCGGCGCTCAGGGCGCTGGCGGTGAGGCAAAGCGCCCCTGCTGCGGTGAGGCTGCGGTTCGTCGGGGGACTCCTGACGGGGGATTGATCATGGTCTCGGCGGGCCGCGCCGGGCGGAGGCATCGCAAATCGCATCCGGATCGCCGGTGCTGCATCCGGTCTGCCCGGTGAAGCACCCGATCACCTGATTTTCCGCCGCTGCGTTCACGTGGTAATGATAGCCCAGCCCATCCGCATCATGGCCCCGGCAGGCATCAAGATCGTCCGGCTCTGCGCCATCCGCGCCAAGGCGGGCATAAATGTCAAAGCCGTCCATGGCGACGCCGATCATGTCGGCATGCCCGTCGACATCTGCCGAAATCCGCGCACCGCAGCCGTCGGTGACGCCGTGGTAGTGATAGCCGGTATGCGGGTTGATATGCCCGGTGCAATCATCGAACGGCCCAAGCGTGTGCCCGCCAAGGATCAGGTCCATCGGGGCGGGGGCATCGAACTTTACCCCGTTGAACGCCAGCCCGATCCCGGAGTCCGGGCCGATGCGCCCGCTGATGTCAGTCGCGGCGACAGGCGTCAGCGGGATGAAATAGGTCTGGGTGACGGTGGTGCCGATATAGCCCAGCTCGCAATCGACGCAGATATTGTCGGGCTGGCCGGTCTCGTTGTGCGGATCGCCCGCGACGATGCAGCCGATCTCTTCGCCGCGCCGATAGATCTCGCCGGTTTCCGGGTCATACATCTGCCAGGCATCGTCGCCATATATCTCGGCGAGATTGGCAATGAACGCGCCGTCCACGTCGCGGACCTTGCCATCGACGAACCATGTCCCGCCCTGTTCGGCGGTGTCACTGATCGTGCGCGGGCAGAAGGGGCCGGTGATATGGTCAGACGGTGCCGCCACAGTGGTGATCTTGAAGCACAGGCTTTTGGTTCCGCCGGACAGGATGCAGTCGGCGATGCTTGGCACGCCGACGATGGTCGCTGTCTGAAACCGGGCGACAAGCTGGTCGAACCTTGCGGTTTCGGCCTCGGTTTGCGCCTGCGCCGCCGGGGCGGTCAGCATCAGGGCGGGCAGAACGGATCTTGCGATCATGCGGGGGCTGGGGATCATCTATCAACCTTTCCTGACGGCCTGTCAGCGCACACAGCGCACGAGGTTGTCGGAGCGATTGTAATCACAGGCATTGACCGAGCAGGTGGTGTCTTCGGTCATTTCCTGACCGACGATGGTCTTGATCGACGAGCGTTGCGCCCCTGCGCCGTGCCAGTCGGTATAGTCCGTCTGATCGCCCGACTTGCTAAGCGCCTTGCCGAAGGCGATGACATTGGCGTAGTTCTTCCAGTCGCCAAAGGTGGTGCTGGTCCAGTAATCCAGCGTCTCGGAATCCTCGGTGATGTCGAACACGCTCTGGTCGATCGCGGGAAATCCGGTGCGGCGATAATCGACGATGCTTTGCAACGCCTTGGATGACGGCAGGCGCCAGTCGTCATGGCCGGCCAGATCAAGCGCCTCGCAATAGGCGAGCGCCTCGGCCCATTCGCGGCGGATGCCGTCATCGGCCTGCTGCCACATCAGGCCGGTGGCCTCGTCGCTGACCGTGCCGTCGCCGTTGGGGGTAAAGGCGTTCACACCGTAGACGCCTTCATCGCCGCTGACGCAGCGCACGAAATTGCCCGGTGTCTTGCCGTCTTGGCCGGGCAATCCGCCGCTGGCCGCCGCGCCGGTGTAGAAATCAAGCCCGGTGCCATAGGCCTTGATGTGCCCGTCGGCAAAGTTGAACCCGAAAGCGGCCTGATTGCGGCCATTCTGGACTGGCCCCTTGATATAAAGCGTCGAGCTCCAGTACTGGCCGGCAAAGGCCATCCGCCCGTCGGGATAGGAAAAATCAAAGACGCTGGTGTCGATGTAGGGGGTCGGCTCGCCTTGCTCGGGGGTCAGCAGCTCGCCGCGATTGTCGGCAAGCGAATAGAGCTCCTTGATCGACGGCACGCGCCAGTCCGTGCGCCCGCCCAGTTCCAGAGCGGCGCAATAGCCAAGCGCGTCGGCGTACTGAAGGCGGTCCTTTTGCGGGGTCTGCTGCCAGACAAGCGCGGTGTTGTTGTCCAGAACTGTGCCGTCGCCCAGATCGGTATAGGAGGCCGGGGTCAGCGTGTATTGGGCATCCTGTCCATGAAGGGGCTCGCCCTCGGCGGGGCAGGGGATCGCATCACCAACGAGATCAAAGCAGCTGTCCTGCATCGTGTCGACCACCGGATAGGTAAGGCCCTGAGCGTGGGCGGGCTGGACACAAAGCGCGAACAGTACGGTCATCGAAAACAGTCGGGTGCCGCAGATCATCGGGATACCTTTCCTTGCGGAGAAAATCAGATTTGTCAGGCCATGCGTTCCAGAACGCCGTCCCGTTGTATCAGGCGATGCCAGAGCGTCGCCATGGCGATATGCCCCAGCACCAGCCCTGCCAGACACCAGCCCAATTCGCCATGCCATTGGGCCGCAGCCTGCATCCACGCGACCTCGACCTCGCGGGCCGCAAAGATCTGAATGCCGAAATAATCAAGCTCCCGGGTGCTGCCAGCGGCGGCCAGAAGCCGCACCGCGGGCACGATCACCATAAGCGCATAGATTGCCACATGCCCGGCAACGGCAACGCGCCCGATCCTGCCCGGATGGGGCGGGCGGTTTGCCAGATTGGCCAGCCCCCAGACCCCGCGCAGCAGGACCAGCAGGAACAGCGTCGCCCCCAGCGCTGGGTGGAAACTCCAGAGGGTTTCGCGCAGGGCGTTTTCACGGGGGAGCGCCCAATGTGCCGCGGCGGACAGGAACTGCACCGCGAAAAGCGCCGCCATTCCCCAGTGAAGCGTGCGGCTGACAGGACCGTATCGGTCGGCTGAGTCTGCAAGGGTCGTCATGATTGTCTCCGGGTCGTCACGGCTCTTACGTTTAGCGGAGCGATTTCCGTCGCCGTTCTGGCAAAAAATATCGAAGCGAAGCCGGGTGAGACGGTTACCGGCCAGACACCGTCGAGCGGCCACATCCCGCGTCTGAAAAGGTGCGAGACAGAACAGCCAAGTGGCAGGACAGCTGGGTTGGGTGACTCCTCGCTGATCGACACGCCTGTCCCGGCAAAGCAGGGCCAGCTCAGGCTGTCCGGGTTTGCCAGACCGCGACACCGTGCCTTGCGCGGCACGCGGCGCTTCAGCTTGCGCCGGACATTGTCGCCGCAAGCGCCCGCGCCACGGCTTTCAGCAGATCGTCCTTTGGCACGGGCTTCATCAGGCGTGTGTCTTCGGGGCGCAGGCCATTGCCATGCACGGTCGCCTCGCTGGCATACCCTGACATGAAGATCATCGGCAGCTCGGGCGCCAGCAGGCGCAAGGCGCGTGCGAGGCCCGTTCCCTGAAGACTGCCCGGCATCACGATATCGGTGATCAGCAGATCGAAATCCGGCGTGTTCTCAAAGATCGCGAGGGCCTGATCGCCACTCGCGGCTGGGGTGACGCGATAGCCCGCCGCCGACAGCGTCGCGCACAGGACGTTGCGAACGGCGGCTTCGTCTTCTGCCAGAAGAATGCGCTGTCCGGACGCCGCCCGTGTTGCGGCGCAATCGCTGTCGGCTACCGCAGAGACGGGGGCGGTGCATTGCGCCGGGAAGTACAGCTTGAATGTCGTGCCCCGTCCCGGTTCGGTGTAGACCTGAACGGTTCCGCCCGATTGTTTGACAAACCCCTCGACCATCGACAACCCGATGCCAGACCCCTGTCCCGGTGCCTTTGTGGTGTAGAACGGATCAAAGATGTGCTTCAGGGTTTCGGGCGCAATGCCCGTGCCGGTATCCGAAATCGCCAGCATCGCGTAACGGCCCGGCGTCAGTTCCTGATCCCGGCTGTCGATATAGGCCTCGTCGATGCGCACATTGGCGGTCTCAAGGGTCAGTTTGCCGTGGCCGTCCATGGCGTCGCGGGCATTGAGCAGCAGGTTCAGGATCGCGCTTTCAAGCGAGGTCTGGTCAAGGCGGACCTGCCACAGCCCGGCCAGCAACGAGGTTTCGATCTCGACCGTCGCGGGCAGCGTGCGGGACATCCATATCTGTGACTGGCGAATGATCTCGTTCAGGTCCAGCGGCTCGGGGGCGAGCCGGGCGCGGCGGGCAAAGGCCAGCATGCTGCGCGTCAGGTCGGCGCCGCGGCGGGTTGCGGCCAGACCGGCCTCGATCATGCGCAGGTGATCGGGGGTGTTCAGTTCGTCCTTGAGCAATTCGAGGTTGCCCATGATGACCGCCAGCAGGTTGTTGAAATCATGCGCGATCCCGCCTGTCAGCCGGCCGATGCTTTCCATCCGCTGTGCCCGCTGCGCAAGGTCGGCCTGATGCTTTGCCTCGTCTTGCGCGGCAACCTCGGCGGTCACGTCCACCGCGACACCATCGACCCGGAAGGTGCCATCGCCAAGGTCTGTGGCATTGCCGTAAAAGTCGATCCAGCCGTCGAGCTCCTTTGTCCGGATGTGTATGGGTACGCCGCCTTGCGCGTTTTCCAGCATCATCCGCGCTGCCGCCTTGATCTCTTTGGCGTGCCTGCGACCGCCCAGAAGATCGGGGTTGTCATAGGCTTGCTGCGCGGTGATCCCCCAATATTTTTCGCATTTGGAACTGATGTAGAGGTGTCGCACCACCCGGTCCTCGGCCCAGAGGCCTTGGTAAATCACGCCAGGAAAGCCCTCAGAGGCGATGCGCAGGCGCTCGAGCGCCTCTTCGCGGTCGGCTTCGGCGCGGCGCAGATCGGTGAGATCCTGAATGGTCGAGATCGTGCGGCTCGCGCCGGTCTCGGGGTCTTCGCTGTTGATCCAATGGACCCGAAGATAGCGCAGATCGCCGTCGGATTTGCGGTAGATGCGAATGTCGAAATGCATCGGCGTATCATGGATATGCGCCGCCTGCGCCATGGTCTGGTCGAGAGGGGCGACGTCGTCCGGATGGGTGAGCGCCCAGAGTTCTTCCAGAGGGACCTCGCCGGGCTCGCGGTCTGTCAGGCCGTTTATTTCGAGCATCCGCGCATCAAGATGAACGCTGGATTGACCGGCGGCCCGTTCGGCATAGCCCATCCCGGATGCATGAAGGGCCAGCTTGAGCCGATCGGCCATCTGTGCGAACGCGGTGCTGCGCTGCGCCAGATGATGCGTCATGTTCAGGACCTGCCATGTCAGCAGGATCGAGGCGATGCCCACCGCGACGACGACGCTGTTATCGAACAAGATGGTGTCGGCGCTTTGATTGCTGACGGTGAACAGGCCGACCATGTAGGGCGGCAGAAATTGCAAGACGATGAATCCCGCCAGCATTGGCCAGATCACCCGGGCCGGGATCCTCGGCCAGTTCGGCGTCGGCATCACGAAGCGCAGCAAGATGCCCAATGCTACAAGGGCGATGTTGGTGAAAATCTCGACCAGAACCACCGGCATCGAGCTCTCAAGGGTGATCCGGAACAGGCTGCCCATGGTCGCGGCGATTGCGCCGCCGATCGGCCCGCCAAGGTAGCCCGCAAACAGCAGCGGGCCGAGATCTGCTTCGAGCGGGATCTGAAGATCGCCATGAAGATGGGCCTCGACGCCAAGCAAGATGACCAGCCCGCCAAGAGCGAGGCCGATCAGGCTTTGCTGCAGCTTGGGGCGCCGCCGGATCGCCGCATGGGAAAAGATTACATAGCAAAGCACGCCGGCCAGTACCAGATCGGCGAGGCTCTGAACGGCGGTCGGGATCATCTGGCGCGCCCCGGTGCAATCCGATCCCGCGTCATGTGCTGCCGCTTCTTACATGGCCCAATTCGCCGAGCAGGCTGGCCTCTTCTTCGAGGATTTGCAGATATTTCTCCCGCCCGATCGGTTTGAAGATATTGCGCCCGACCTGCAAGCCGCGCGCCGATGCGATCAGCTTTGCCGCGATCAGCGAGGCGCTGTTGCCGCCGGTCATGAAGCGGATGCGAAGCTGGCGGTCGATTTCGCTGATCTGGTCGATGGCCTCGATCCCGTCCATGACCGGCATCATGATATCGATCAGCAGCAGGGCGGGTTCTGTTCCGGAACCTATCGCGTCCTTGATCTGCGCGCCGGTCAGGCAGGTTTCGGGGGTCCAGCCCGCGCGGCGGGAAAACTCCGACAGCAGGTCGAGCAGGGCTTGGTTATCGTCTGCGATGATGACTCTGGGCACGGTTGAACTGACAATCCTGAAACGATCCTGTCCTGCAGACTAGCAAGCTTTGGCGAAGAGTACAGTTTCAGATCATCTAGTAGTAGAATGACTTGCTGTTAGGCGGTTCTGTGATTGTCCCGCAACGCGTCAAGGTTGCAATCGCCCGCGCTGCCCGCGAATCGAAACGCTGCCCGGTCATTCGAACATGCGAAGGGGACCGGCAGGCCAAGGCCCCCCTCGGCAATGGCGCTGTCAGGCCATAGACCGCGCCGCAGGCGTCAACGAATGGTTGGAACAGGCAATCGCTTTGGGATGGGCGATGGGGATGCCAGACCGGTTTCAAACCCGGACAGTGGCAACCAGAGACGCCGGGATCAGGTCACATGAACCCAAAGGCGCAGACTGCGGCGCCGGTCAGTCACACGACAACACGCAGGGGCGGGCAGGGCGCGCCGTTGTGGCGCCCTGCCAATTCAAACCCGAGGTCAGAGACCGAGCTTGGCCGCGACCAGTTGGTTCACGGCCTTCGGGTTCGCCTTGCCACCCGTGGCCTTCATCACCTGACCGACAAACCAGCCAGCCAGCTTGGGGTTGGCCTTGGCCTTTTCGACCTGCGCGGGGTTGGCGGCGATGATCTCGTCCACCGCGGTTTCGATGGCGCCGGTGTCGGTCACCTGCTTCATGCCGCGCTCTTCGACGATGGCTTCGGGGTCGCCGCCTTCAGTGTAGACGATCTCGAACAGGTCCTTGGCAATCTTGCCGCTGATCGCGTCCGACTTGATCAGCCGCACGATGCCGGCAAGCTGCGCCGGCGACACCGGGCTTTGCGTGATGTCATGGCCTTCCTTTTTCAGACGGCCGAACAGCTCGTTGATCACCCAGTTGGCGGCCAGCTTGCCATCGCCTGCCGTGGCCGCGACCTCTTCGAAATAGGCGGCGTTCACCACTTCGGCGGTCAGCACGCCCGCATCGTATTCCGACAGGCCGAAATCGGCCACGAAGCGCGCCTTCTTGGCGTCGGGCAGTTCCGGCAGCGTGGCCGCGATGTCGTCGACCCAGCCCTGTTCGATTTCCAGCGGCAGCAGATCGGGGTCGGGGAAGTAGCGGTAATCATGCGCCTCTTCCTTGGAACGCATCGAACGGGTTTCGTTCTTGTCCGGATCGTACAGCCGGGTTTCCTGATCGACCTTGCCGCCGGCCTCGAGGATGGCGATCTGGCGCTTGGCCTCATAGTCGATCGCCGCCTGAATAAAGCGCATCGAGTTCATGTTCTTGATCTCGCAGCGCGTGCCGAGATGGCCGAAATCCTGGCTGGCCTGATATTTCTCGTACTGGCCGGGAAGGCAGACCGATACGTTGACATCGGCGCGCAGGTTGCCGTTCTGCATGTTGCCATCGCAGGTGCCGAGGTAGCGCAGGATCTGCCGCAGCTTGGCAACATAGGCGGCGGCCTCTTCGGGGCCGCGGATGTCGGGGCGCGAGACGATTTCCATCAGCGCCACGCCGGTGCGGTTGAGATCGACGAAGGACATGTTCGGATCCATGTCATGGATCGACTTGCCCGCGTCCTGTTCGACGTGGATGCGCTCGATGCGCACCAGCCGCGCGATGCCCGGTTCCATGTCGACCAGCACTTCGCCCTCGCCCACAAGCGGGTGATACAGCTGGCTGATCTGGTAGCCTTGCGGCAGATCGGGGTAGAAGTAATTCTTGCGGTCGAAGGCAGAGGTCAGGTTGATCTCGGCCTTCAGGCCCAGACCGGTGCGCACTGCCTGTGCGATGCAATAGTCATTGATGACCGGAAGCATCCCCGGCATTGCCGCATCTACGAAGGACACGTTGGAATTGGGCTCGGCGCCGAAGGTGGTCGAGGCACCGGAGAACAGTTTTGCCTCGGTGGCGATCTGGGCGTGGATTTCCATGCCGATCACCAGTTCCCAGTCGTGCTTTGCCCCGGCGATAACCTTGGGTTTCGGGGACTCGTAGGTCAGGTCAAGCATGGTGTATCCTCGTCTCGCGATGAGGACGGGGATACGTCAGAGCGGCGCAGGGGGCAAGGGCACAGGATGCTCAGGGGGCAGGCGTGTCGTGGACGGCTGCTTCGCTCACCCGGACGGTGCGGTCGCGAGCGGGATCGGCAAACAGCTTGCCAAGCGTTTCAAGCGTGCGGGCCTGCCCGCTGCGCAGGGGGGTGCCCGCGCCGGCGGCACAGGGAGCGGGCAGGGCGCGGGCCCAGATATCGGGGTGAATCTCGTGCAGGTGGTCCTGTGCGATCCAGTCAAGGCAGGTCGCGATGCGCTGCCGGGGCGAGCGGGCCGATGCGGCGCCAGCGAGGGTCACTCCGCAATAGGCCGCAAGCCTGTTGGCCATGTGCTGATCGGGGCGGCGGGCAAGGATGTCATGCAGACCTTCGACGAACAACTCGGGGTCGACATAGGCAAAGCCGCGCGTCTCGCCCACGGCCAGCACGTCGAACCAGACCCAGCTATAGCCGCCCATGCCCCACAGGTCCGCCACCCGCGCGGCGGTGCGGCGGGCTTCGCGGTCGAGCTTGTCCCAGCTGCCAAAGCGCGAGGGGCGCAGGTCGCGGCCAAGGGCGCGCAGGTGGTGCTCGCACCCCGGGTCGAGGTCGATCAGGTCTTCGTAATCGTCAAAGACCCGGCGGGAGGGCTGTTCGGCCACATCCAGCAGCGTGCAGCGCAGCGCGGCGATGGCGGCGGAATTGCATTCGATCGGATCGAAGCGGGTGATCAGATGATGTGCGGTTTCCAGATGCTGGGCGCGGGCATCGCGGTGCAGCGGGCCGAGGGCGGGCGCGGCGTTCCATGCGTCGGCGACGGCGACATGGGCCAGCGCCAGCATATAGCCAAGCCACGGGTCTTCCTCAGAGCGCTCGATGCAATCGCGCAGGGTATACAGAATGCCGCGCACGGCGGTCGGATCCTCGCGCGCGATTGCGCCGCTGGCGCTGGAAAGCGCATCGACATTCGCGCCCTCGGCCAGCAGCAACGCCATCGGGGTGCCGCCAAGCGTGTGCGCCCGGTCTTCATCGGCCTCGCGCAGCCCGCGCGACAGCGTCTCCCAGTCGTCCTGCCGGGCAAGATAGCGCCCTTGGGTGCGGATGCGTTCTCGCTCGGCGGCGTCAGGGGAAGGGGTGCGCTGCGGCAGGTCGACATATGGCCGCAGATCGAGCGCCGCCGCGCCGTCGGGCGCCGCACCGCTGGGCACAGGGGCGTCGCGCGACGTGAGCGCCGCGCGCAACGAGGCGACGCGCTGGCTGAGGGAACGTACGGACTGGAACATGGGTGCGCGTCTCGGACGGATGGGAACGGGGAGGGCAGGGCTCGACATTGGGCAAGGAATGGTGGGCAATTCGGGCGCAGGTTTGGCGCATCTGCGATGAATGGGCGGCATTCCGCGCAGATCACTTTGGCCAAAGCCACATTGAATCCCAACGGCTTACCCCAATGCGCGGCGAAAATGTTCCACAGCGGGACATCCGCGGCGGACCGGCGCGCTTTACCGGTTTGCCCGGCTGTGGCATTTGGCACTCATGGTACAGCGTCTTTCCACGATCCTCGCGGCCCTGTTGATGGCCGGAACCGCAATCGCCGATCCTGCGCCGCTTGTGGCAACGACGTCGGTGCACGCCGTGTCTGAATCGCCCCGCCCGCAGGCGCGGCGCATCGAGTACAAGCTTCCCGAGGCTCGCTGGGGCAATTCCGGAAATCGCAAGCAATGGTCCATCGCGGCGCTTTCGGCGTTGCGCGGCCCGGCAGAGCGGCTGCCCGAAATCGTCCCCGAGGACATTGCCACATGGTGCCCGGCCTATCCCGGCGCCGGGCGGCAGGATCGCGAGGCGTTCTGGGTCGGGCTGGTCTCGGCACTGGCGCGCCACGAGAGCACCTACCGGCCGACGGCGGTTGGCGGGGGCGGGCGCTGGTACGGGCTTTTGCAGATCCTGCCCGCGACGGCGCGCAGCTATGATTGTCAGGCCCGCAGCGGCGATGCGCTGAAGGATCCGCGGCTGAACCTTGCCTGCGGGCTGCGCATCATGGCGCGCACCGTGGCGCGGGATGGGGTTGTGAGCCGCAACATGCGCGGCGTGGCTGCGGATTGGGGGCCGTTCCATTCGCGCAAGAAGCGCGAAGACATGATGGCCTGGACCCGGGCTCAGCCGTATTGCGCCGGTCTGCCGAAATCGCTCAAGCCCGTGGCACGCCCGGTGAACTGGGGGGCACTGATGGCCGATGCCGGGGTGCGTGCGCAGGTGCCAGAGTATGATGGGGTCGTTGCCTATGCGGTAGACGGCGCGATCCTGCGCGGCGGCATTGATCCGGTCATCGCCACATCCGGTGTCAGCTCCGAGCAGGCGGTGTCGACGCGCTTTTGATTGAGGGGGCAGGGGGCCAGCCCCCTCGGCCTTGCGGCCTCACCCCCGGAGTTTATCCGGCAAGATGAAGCATAGGCGCGCCGCCCTACGATTGGGGCGGCGCGTTTTTCGTATGGGATCAGCTCAGAAGGCGGGTGACCATTTCGGTGACATCGCGCGACAGGCCGGGGCGCGCGGCGATGCGTTCGAGCTGGGTCTGCATTTGGGCGCGGCGGCCTGCGTCGTAGCGTTTCCATGTCTGGAAGACCGAGCACATGCGCGCCGTGGTCTGCGGGTTCTTTTCATCGAGCTTGATCAGCCAGTCGGCGAGCAGGCCATAGCCGCTGCCGTCTTTGGTGTGAAAGCCCGCGTGGTTCATTGCCAGCGCGCCAAAGACGGCGCGGAAGCGGTTGGGGTTCTTCCAGTCGAAATCCGGGTGGCTGGTGAGCGCCTCGGCGCGCGCGACGGCGGAATCGGGCGCGATGGCCGCGACCTGAAGCGCGAACCATTTGTCCATCACCAACCGGTCACCCTGCCATTGCTTGGCGAAGCTGGCCAGCGCGGCGGTGTCTGCGCCGGCCTGTACGAGGCAGCCAAGCGCGCCGAGTTGCAGCGTCATGTTGTCGGCCGCGTCGTATTGCGCCTGCGCCGCAGCGCCGCCGTCGAGGCGGGTCAGCAGCGACAGCAGTGCGCCGCCTAGCGCGCGCTTGCCCGATTGCGCCGCGCCCGGATCGTAGGGCGCATCGACGGCGCAGGTCGCGCGCAGGTCGGCAAGCCAGCCCGACCAGCGCTGCGCCATAGCCTCGCGCAGCGCCTCTGATGCCGCGTAGAGCGCATCGGGATCGGGGGTGATGCCTTGCGCGTGCAGCTGCTGCGCCATTTCCGCCTGTGTCGGCAGCGCCAGCATCTGCGCCCGGAACGCCGGGTCGAGCGCCTCGTCGCGGATCACCCGTTCCAGCGCGTCGAGCCATGCGGTATCGGGCGCGCTGCCCTGCGTTACCATCGCCGACAGGCAGGCGCGGCCAAGATCGCGGCTGGCCTCCCAGCGGTTGAAGGCGTCGGTGTCATGCGCGAGCAGGAAACGCTTTTCCTCGGGCGGGGTGTCGCGGTCCAGCACCACGGGGGCTGAGAACCCGCGCAGGATCGACGGCACTGGGCGGGCGGACAGCCCTTCGAAGCGAAAGCTTTGCGTGGCCTCGGTCATTTCCAGCACGGTGGTCGGCACGATTTCGTCGCCGTTGGGGTTCAGCAGCCCGACCGCAATCGGCAGCACCTGCGGCAGCTTGTCCGGCTGGCCGGGGGTGGGCGGCGTGCTTTGAGTGAAATCAAGCGTGTAGGTGCCGTTTTCGAAGCTTTCGCTCACGGATAGATGGGGCGTGCCCGATTGCGCATACCAACGCTTGAACTGGGTCAGATCGCGGCCGGTGGTGTCCTGAAACACGGCCAGCCAGTCTTCGATGGTGCAGGCCTGCCCGTCGTGGCGTTCGAAATACAGATCAAGCGCCTTGGCGTAAGCGTCATCGCCCACCAGCCGTTTGAGCATCCCGATCACCTCGGCGCCTTTTTCGTAGACGGTGGCGGTGTAGAAGTTGTTGATTTCCTGAAAGCTCTCCGGGCGCACCGGGTGCGAGAGTGGGCCTTGATCCTCGGGGAACTGGCGGGCGCGCAAATCGATCACATCGCCGATGCGTTTCACCTCTGGCGAGCGCATGTCGGAGGTGAACTGGCTGTCGCGGAACACCGTCAACCCTTCCTTGAGGCACAACTGGAACCAGTCGCGGCAGGTGATGCGGTTGCCGGTCCAGTTGTGGAAATATTCATGGGCGATGATCGCCTCGATGCGTTCGAAATTGGCGTCGGTCGAGGTTTCGGGCGAGGCGAGGACGGCGGAGGAGTTGAACACGTTCAGCCCCTTGTTTTCCATCGCGCCCATGTTGAAATCATCGACCGCGACGATGTTGAAGATATCGAGATCGTATTCGCGCCCGTAGACCTTTTCGTCCCAGGCCATCGACGCGATGAGGCTTTCCATGCCCCAGGCGCATTTGCCCTCGTCGCCGGGGCGCACCCAGATGTTCAGCTCGACCTCTTTGCCCGACATGGTGGTGAAGCTGCCGGGGTAATTGACCAGATCGCCTGCGACCAGCGCGAACAGATAGGCCGGTTTGGGCCAGGGATCGTGCCATTCGGCAAAGCCGTCGCCGCTGGCGGTGGGGTTGCCGTTTGACAGTTTCACCGGCTCATTGCCTTCGATGCGCACGGTGAAGGTTGCCATCACGTCGGGGCGGTCGGGGTAGAAGGTGATCTTGCGAAAGCCCTCGGCCTCGCATTGGGTGCAATACATGCCGTTTGACATGTAAAGCCCTTCGAGAGCGGTGTTTTCCGCCGGGGCGATTTCGACTTCGGCCTCCCATGTGAAGGCGCCGTCCGGCACGGCGCAGGTCAGGCCCTGCGCGCTGTATTCTGGCGTTATCTCGGTGCCGTCGATGGCGGCGCGGATCGGTTTAAGCTCTTCGCCATGCAGGAAGAACGGCTGTTGCGGCGCATCGGGGTTGGGCTCGAAGCGGATGCGCGACAGCACACGGGTGGCGCTGGGCGAAAGTCGAAAGGTCAGGTGCATTTCGGCGATGGTCCAGCCGAAGGCGGTGTAATCCGACAGGTAGATGGTCTGGGGGCTTGTGTCTTTCATCTCGGGGTCCTGTGGCCGGGGGTGTGCGGCGCGGCTGGGAACCTTCGCCTTTGCGCAAGTGTTAGGCCGTAGATCGGTGCGCGGCAACCGTGCGCCCCAGATTCAAAGGAGAACCCCCATGTCGGCTCCCGACACAGACGTTCCCACCCAGAAGAAACGCCACCGTCCCCCCTTGCTTGGCATGTGGGCGGGGCTGGGCCTGGTTGCCATCCTGTTCCTTGGCTGGTTGTTCATGACCGTGGGCGCAGGCACAGAGGATGGTGCAGAGTCAGAAACCCCGGTCACGCAGATGGACGGGGCCAGCGGTCAGGTCGAGCAGGTGAGCCCGGCCGATGCGGCAACGTCGGATGATGTTACCATCAATAGCCCAGCGGCAGACGCCGACTGACCTGCCCGGCGCTTTTTCCTGAGCGTCGCCATCAAGGGGCCTTGTGGCAGCAGCGGCATGATGCGGGCAGGATCATGGGAGGACCTCGGCGCAGGGCCTGTTCGGCGGGTTGAGCGACGGCGCCGCCTCGCGGTGCGAGGCCCGCAACGGGCTGGGCCATACCGGTGCGCTGTCGATGGCCATGAATCATGGCGTGTCTGGCGCAGGCTATATGCGTTCCAGCCGTGCTGATCGGGTTGCTGCTGACGATCCGCGGAGGCGGGGCGCTGCTGCCGCAGCTGTCGCTGGCCGGGCGGGTGCGGCAGCTGCGGCATCGCAAATCGGCTTGCGATCTTGGCGCGCCGGGGCAGGGCGTTGCGGCGCCGGGCATGACCATCGCGGACTTGGCGCTGGGCGGCTTTGCCGTTCTCAGCGGCATCGGCGGGCTGCTGGCGCTGGGGCTGCGCGAGGTCGAGCGTTAGCGCAGCGCCCGCGCCGCCGCGCGTACCGCATCGCTCAGCTCGCGGATCGCGCCCGAGACCAGCCGGTTGACCTGCCAGTACAGTGGCACGTCGCGCGGGGCCTCTGGTGCCATGGCGATCAGCGTTCCCTCTGCCAGAGCCTTGCGCACCAGCGGCTCGGGGTTGAGACCCCAGCCCAGCCCGAGCCGTGCCGCATCGACAAACCCTTGCGATGACGGCACCCGGTGCACCGGCGGCGACAGCGCCTCGCCGCAGCGCGCCTGCAGCCAGTCGTGCTGGTGCATGTCCTTCTCGTTGAATTGCAGCATGGGCGCGTGGGCAAAGGCCGCCCGCGTCAGGCCCTGCGCAAAATGTCTGGCGTAAAAGCCGGGGGCGCAGGTGGCGAGATAGCGCAGATGGCCCAGCGGGGTCGCATCGCAGCCCTGTACCGCGCGGGCATGGGCGGTGATCGCCGCCGACACCTCGCCGCGCCGCAGCCACGCAGCGGAATGCGCCTCGTCATCCAACACGATGTCATAGAGCAGATCCTGCCCGCTTAGCGCCGGCAGAAACCACGTCGCAAGGCTGTCGGCGTTGATGGCGATGCGCAAGCGCGCGGGCGGGGCGGGCAGGGACAATTCGCGCAGCAAGGCCGCATCCAACAGCGCCACATCGGCGGCGTGGCGCGCCAGACGCGCACCGGTGGGCGTGGCCGAACAGGGGCTGGCGCGGATCACCAGCGCCGCGCCGATGCTTTCCTCAAGCGCCTTGATCCGCTGCGAGATCGCCGAGGGCGTGACATGCAGCGCCCGCGCCGCCGCCTCGAAGCTGCCAAGGCGCAGGACGGTTGCGAGCGCCGTCAACTGGGAGGGATCGAAGGACATTAGCAAAACTTAACAAGATGAAGATCATTGAGCTAGGGAAATCCAGTGCCCTACGGTATCGCAGCGCCAGAAGGAGACCCAGATGCACGCACCCCTTGCCGGATTCGCCCTTGGACTGACGCTGATTCTGGCGATCGGCGCGCAAAATGCCTTTGTGCTGCGGCAGGGACTGATGCGCAGCCACGTCTTTGCAGTCTGCGCGGTTTGTGCGCTGTCGGACGCGCTGCTGATCGCGGCCGGGGTCGCGGGCTTTGGCGCATTAAGCAGCGCGCTGCCATGGTTCGAAATGGCGATGCGCCTTGCCGGGGCGGCGTTCCTTGGCTGGTACGGCGCGCGCACGTTGCTGTCGGCCTGGCGCGGGGGCGAGGCGCTTGCGGCCGGGCAGGCGGCCGGCTCGCGGCGCACGGCGGTGCTGACCTGCCTCGCGCTGACTTGGCTCAACCCGCATGTCTATCTCGATACGGTGATGCTGTTGGGCGCGGTGTCGTCGTCTTACGACAACCGCAGCGGCTTTGCGCTGGGGGCGATGACGGCATCGGTGCTGTTCTTCTTTGCGCTGGGCTATGGCGCGCGGGCGCTGGCGCCGGTCTTTGCGCGCCCGGTGGCGTGGCGCTGGCTTGACCTGTTCATCGGGCTGACCATGTGGGCCATCGCGGCAAAGCTGCTGCTGGGGGCATAGCGCGCTTTGCCCTTGCGCGGGGCGAGCGCCGCGTTATCTCTCAGCGCCATGGCACAGACGGTTTCAAGCCCGGGCAAGGGCATCGCGTGGATGATGGTGACGGGGCTGTGCTTCGTTTCGGTGACGGCGCTGGTCAAGATGCTGGCAGGGCGGGTGCCCGCCGCGGAATCCGCCTTTCTGCGCTATTTTCTCGGGCTGGTCTTCCTGATCCCCAGCTGGCGCGGGCTGGTCGCGCTGCGCCTGACGCGCCGCCAGATCGGGCTGTCGGCAGTGCGCGGGGTGGTCCAGACGCTGGGGGTCATCTGCTGGTTCTTCGCGATGACCCGCATTCCCCTCGCCGAGGTGACGGCGATGAATTATCTGACGCCGGTCTATGTCACGATCCTTGCGGTGTTCTTTCTGGGCGAAACACTGGCGCTGCGGCGCATGCTGGCCATTGTCGCGGCGCTGATCGGGGCGCTGATCATCCTGCGGCCCGGATTTCGCACCCTTGATCCGGGGCATTTCGCCATGCTCGGCACGGCATTCCTGTTCTCGATCTCGTACATGATCGCCAAGATCATCTCGGCAGAGCTGCGCCCGGCCATGGTGGTCGCCCTGCTGTCGATCGCCGTCACCATCGGGCTGTTTCCCTTTGCGGCGGCGGTCTGGGTCACGCCGTCACTGACCGATCTGGGCATCTTGTTCGCGGTGGCCTGCTTTGCCACCGGCGGGCATTACGCCATGACGCTGGCCTTTGCCGCGGCGCCGGTCACGGTGACGCAGCCGGTCACCTTCCTACAGCTGGTGTGGTCGGTGTTGCTTGGGGCGCTGTTCTTTGCCGAACCGGTCGACCCCTATGTGGTGGCGGGCGGTCTTGTGATCATGGGCGCGGTGGCGTTCATCACATGGCGCGAGGTGGTGCTGAAGCGTCGCATCGCGCAACGGGCACATGAAGCCCACCTGTAGCGGTATCGGGAACGCATCGTTTCGGCTTCGCGCAGACTCCTCCGGGGCGGCAAGGTTTTGCCGCATTCGGCCCGCAGCCTGACGTTGCGGCATGGCGCCGCCCATCAGGAGAGCGCAATGTTTGCCGAGAACAAGCTGACCGACGACATCACCGAGATTCAGGAGTTCCTGCGCGCCGAGCGGGCCAAGTCGCTGAGCGACTCCGAATGGCGTTTCCGCATGCGTGGCTACGGCTACAATCTGCGCCGCACCGAAGCAGGGGTCGAGGTTGCGCGTCTGCCGCAAAACCAGATGCTTGGGGTCTTCCAGATCTGAACCAAGACCGGCTGCGCGTATTTATTTTGAACTGACGTCAAGAGATTAACGATTTGTTAACCTTTTTGACGGGTTCCGTCTTGATGAGTCGCGATTTTCGCTTCAGCTACAGGGCATGTTCAAGCTCTGTTCAGTTCTGATGATCTGCGTCGCGACCGCTGCCCTTGCCGGGCCGGATGGGCGTGTCCGCGTGATTGATGGTGACACGATCGATGTTGGTGCAACCCGCGTGCGCCTGCTGGGCATTGATGCCCCCGAGGCCGACCAGTCCTGCGGCGGCGACGGGGTGCCGATGTGGGCTTGCGGATCGTGGGTCACCCAGACCGTGCGCGCGCGATACGAGGGGCGCACCGCCCATTGCACCGTGCATGACACCGATCGCTATGGGCGCACGGTGGCAACCTGCGATGTCGATGGCGAGGATATCGGGCGCCATCTGGTGCAAAACGGGCTGGCCTTTGCCTATCGCAAATATTCCATGATTTACGATCTGGATGAAAAGATCGCTGTGGTGAACGATGTTGGCCTGCATGGGGCCGGGGTGATGCCGCCAGCGGAATACCGCGCCGCCGGGCGCGCGGCTCGGGCGCAGGTCAACCTTGCGACAGCGCCGCAGGGCTGCGCGATCAAGGGCAACATCTCGAAGAGCGGCCGCATCTACCACATGCCGGGGCAGGCATGGTACGACGGCACGCGGATTGCCCCGGAAAAGGGCGAGCGCTGGTTCTGTTCCGAAGCCGAGGCGCGCGCCGCCGGCTGGCGCCCCGCCCGCCGCTGAGGCCGCTCAGTTCAGCGCAGCGTCGATCTGGGCAGTGATCGGCGCTGACATGGGCCGCGTGGTGGACCCCCAGCCTTTGACAAAGCGGCCATCGGGCGCGATCAGCGCCTTGTTGAAATTCCAGCCCGGCGCAAAGCCCTGCGTCGCCAGCCATTTGTACAGCGGATGCGCCTGCGGCCCGGTAACGCGGGTGATGGTGGTCATCGGGATATCGAGATCGAAGTTCAGCTCGCAGAAATCCTTGACCTCGGCTTCGCTGGCCAGTTCCTGCTGGAAATCATTGGACGGCACCGCCAGCACCACCAGCCCCTTGTCGCGATAGGTATCATACAGCGCCTGAAGCCCGTCGTATTGCGGGGTGAACCCGCAGCGCGAAGCGGTGTTGACCACCAGCACCGGTTGGCCTTTCCAATCGTCCAGCGACAGGGTGCCGCCGTCGATGCTGTCGAAGGTAAAACTGTCTGCAAAGGCCGGAGCGGCGCCTAGCAAGGCGATGATGATGGCGATCCTGCGGAACATCTCTGGTTCTCCTCTGGTTCCTCAGGGTAGCGTGGGCCTGCCGCTTTTCAACGAGGCTGGCGAGAGTGCATTTCCCGCGCTATCCTTGATCCATCAGGAGGTGCCGCCATGGCCGGAGGCTGGAGCCGCGACGGAGCGGTGAGCGAACAGATCGAAGCGTCGATTTCCGACGAGTTGCAGCGCCTGCGCTCCCGGCGCGTGCCGCAGGGCGAGAGCCTGATGGAATGCGCCGAATGCGGTGAAGAGATTCCCGAAAAAC
This sequence comes from Salipiger sp. 1_MG-2023, assembly GCF_030547555.1. Classification (NCBI taxonomy): domain Bacteria; kingdom Pseudomonadati; phylum Pseudomonadota; class Alphaproteobacteria; order Rhodobacterales; family Roseobacteraceae; genus Salipiger; species Salipiger sp. 1_MG-2023. The sequence goes on from NZ_JAUOQN010000015.1 coordinate 39,949, forward strand.
GGCGAGTCGCCATTCCCGGCGTCAAGCTGTGCATCGATTGCCAACAGGATCGCGACGGCGCGTTCAAGGCGCGCGGTGGCATCAACCGGCGCGGCTCCAAGGATTCGCAGCTGAAGTGATCAGTCGCTGTGCCGGTCCTGCGGTGCGATCCCGGCATGTTTCAGCCCGGCGCGCCACAGCGGCACCACGTCAAGCGCGGCCACCGCCACGCCCAGCGGGATCATCCAGAAGCCAAGGATGGGCAGAAACCCCAGTACGCCCCCGACCATCAGCAGCGCGCCCAGCAACAGCCGCAGTCCGGGCGGCACGCGTCTGCGCACATGCACCTGGAACCGCATGAGGCGGCCTTTCAGGCTGCGGCCATCGGGCTTTAGCGGGTTAGGCATTTGTTCCTGAAATCTTGTGTCGGGTGTTGTGACGTAACGCGGCAGGCTGGGATCAGGTTCCCCGGCCAAGGTGGCGCGGCCCGTCAAGGCCGCGCCGCGCGATCACTCTTCCATGGCTTCCAGCTCGTCGATGAAGCCTTCGATCATCGACAGGCCCTTGTCCCAGAAGCTGGGGTCCGACGCATCAAGGCCGAAGGGCGCGAGCAGCGCCTTGTGGTGCTTCGATCCGCCCGCCTTGAGCATGTCGAAATACTTGTCCTGAAAGCCCTCGGGGTTTTCCTGGAACGCGGCGTAAAGCGCGTTCACCAAGCCATCGCCGAAGGCATAGGCGTAGACATAGAACGGCGAGTGCACGAAATGCGGGATATAAGCCCAGAAGGTCTCGTATCCGGGCATGTAGTCGAACACCGGGCCAAGGCTTTGCGCCTGTACCGACATCCACAGCGCGTTGATGTCATCGGGGGTGAGTTCCCCGCCGCGCCGCGCCTCGTGCAGCTTGCATTCGAAATCGTAGAACGCGATCTGCCGGACCACGGTGTTGATCATGTCCTCGACCTTGCCGGCGAGCATGACCTTGCGTTCCTTCTGCGTCTTTGCCCCGTCAAGCATGGCGCGGAAGGTCAGCATCTCGCCGAAGACCGAGGCCGTTTCGGCAAGGGTCAGCGGGGTGGATGCCAGCATCTCGCCTTGCCCGGCGGCCAGAACCTGATGCACGCCGTGGCCCAGCTCATGCGCGAGGGTCATCACGTCGCGCGGCTTGCCGAGGTAGTTGAGCATCACGTAGGGGTGCACTTCGGTGACGGTGGGATGGGCAAAGGCCCCCGGCGCCTTGCCCGGCTTCACGGCGGCGTCGATCCAGCCCTTGGTAAAGAACGGCTCGGCGATCTCGGCCATGCGCGGATCAAACCCGGCATAAGCCTCCATCACCGTCTTGCGCGCCTCGTCCCAGCCGACGATGCGGTCGCTCTCCATCGGCAGCGGTGCGTTGCGGTCCCAGATCTGCATGGTGTCGAGGCCAAGCCACTTGGCCTTCAGCGCGTAATAGCGGTGCGACAGGCGCGGGTAGGCGGCGACAACGGCGTTGCGTAGCGCCTCCACCACCTCGGGTTCAACATCGTTGGACAGGTGGCGGCCCATCTGCGCCGAGGGCATGCCGCGCCAACGGTCCATGATTTCCTTTTCCTTGGCCTGCGTGTTGTGCACGCGAGCAAAGGTCTTGATGTTCTCGCCAAAGACGCGGGCGAGTTCCCGTGCTGCGGCTTCGCGCTTCGAGCGATCCTGTTCGGTCATCTGGGTCAGCGTCGATTCGATGCCCATCTCTTCGCCGTCGATGGTAAAGCTGAGGCTGGCGATGGTTTCATCGAACAGCTTCATCCACGCATCGCCGACCACGCCCATGTCATGCAGGAAGCGTTCCAGCTCGTCCGACAGCTGGTAGGGCTTCATCGCGCGCACTCGGTCGAAGGCGGGCTTGTAGCGGGCCAGATCATCGCTGGCGGTGAACAGCGCCGCATAGGCATCATCTTCGAGCGTGTTCAGTTCGAGCGAGAAGAACACCAGCGGCGTGGTGTAGATCGTCACCTTTTCCTGCAGGTCCGACAGGAACTTGGCGCGCTCGGCGTCGGTGGTGTGCTGGTAATAGCGCAGCCCGGCAAAGGACATCAGCCGCCCGCCGATGGTCTCGATCTTCTCGTGGCGCTTGACCATGTCGAGGAAGGCCGGGGCGTCCAGCGTCGCCAGCTTGCCCTCGTAATCCTCGGCAAAGCGGGCGCAGGCATCTTCGAGCCAATCCATGTCGCGCTTCAGCTCGGGCGCGTCGACGGCGGGATACAGGTCGGTCAGATCCCATTCCGGCAGCTCGCCCAGATCGCGGCCTCCGGAGACGCGGGCATCGAAGGTGCGGCGATCATGACCGGGGCGGGGCAGGGAAAATGGAAGCATGGGGGTCCTCGTCGTGAAGGTTTGACCCAAGACATAGGGGGCGCGCCTTGCGGAAAGCAATGGTTCAGCGCGGATTTTGACGGCGAGCGCCCCGGCGCGCCCGGAGCTTCCGATGCGCTCGGGCGTGATCCTCTGCTGGTGATGCGGCGGCGCGATGGGCCTTGTGCCGCAGTCCGTGGGGGGCTTTGTCATTGCCAAGACAGGGGGCTGAGCTGAATGAGGCCCGGAAGGCATTGAAAACCTAGTCATTACTGCGCGCATGCTGGCCGGAGCAGCCGGGCCGACCCCGAGCCAGACTGGTCCTAGCCGTAAAGCGCCAGCATCTCGCGCAGATCGTCCAGCGTGTTGGCCTCTTGCGCGGGCTTGTCGTGACGCCAGCGCGCCATGCGGGGAAACCGCAGCGACAGGCCGGATTTGTGCCGGGGCGAAGGCTGGATGCCTTCGAAGGCGATCTCGAACACCAGCTCTGGTTTGACTTGCCGCACCGGGCCAAAGCGCTGCAGCGTGTTGCGGCGCACCCATGCGGTGATCTTGGCGAATTCCGCGTCGGTGAGGCCGGAATAGGCCTTGGTAAAGGGCACCAGCTCGTTGCCGTTCCACGCGGCAAAGGTGAAATCGGTGAACAGGTTGGCGCGCCGCCCGTGCCCCTGCTGGGCGTAGATCATCACCGCATCGACGCAAAGCGGGTCGAGCTTCCACTTCCACCAGTCGCCCTTTTTGCGCCCTGCAAGATAGGGCGCATCGAGCCGTTTCAGCATCACCCCCTCGGCGCGGTGATCACGCGCCATGTCGCGGGTTTGTGCCAGATCCTCCCATGTTTCGAACGGGATGCGGGGCGAGAGGCGGATGTTGGCCTCGGGCGGCAGACCCGCGAGCAGCGTTTCCAGCCGGGCGCGGCGCGCGTGCAGCGGGGTATCGCGCAGGTCTTGCCCGTCTTCGAGCAGGTCATAGGCCAGCATCACCACCGGCGCCTCGCGCAGCAGCTTTTTCGGCACGCTCTTGCGCCCGATGCGTTGTTGCAGCGTGTTGAAGGGCAGCGGCTGGCCGCCATCCCACGCGATGATTTCGCCGTCAAACACCAGCCCCTCGGGCAGGAAATCCATTGCGGCGGCAAGTTCGGGGAAGCGGTCGCTCATCAGCTCTTCGCCGCGCGACCAGACATGATGCGCGCCGCCGCGCAGGATCAGCTGACCGCGAATGCCATCCCATTTCCATTCCGCCAGCCAGTCCTGCGCCGGGCCAAGCGCCTGCGGCGCGCTTTCCAGTTGGTAGGCTAGGTAAAACGGATAGGGGCGGCTGTCGTCTTCTTCGGGCTCGGGGGCGGCCACCAGCCGCTGCCACGTGGTGGTTTGTGGCGTCCAGTCGCCCATCAGGCGCAGCGCCATGGCGGCTTCGTCCTGCCCGGTGGCCTGCGCCAGCGCGCGGGTCATCAGCTTGCGCGACACGCCGATGCGAAAGCCGCCGGTGATCAGCTTGTTGAACAGGAACCGTTCAGTGGCATCGAGCCGGTTCCACGCGTCAAGGATTCGCGCCTTGCGCGCTTCGATGTCGAGAGAGGGGTATTCCAGCAGGTCGCCCAGCCATGCGCTGAGCGGGCGGTCGGAGGTGTTGTCATTCGGCGGCAGAATAAGTGCGATGGTCTCGGCCAGATCGCCGACGATGGGGTAGCTTTCCTCGAGCAGCCAGAGCGGCAACCCGGCGCGCTCGGCAGCCCATTCGCGCAGCTGCGTGGTGGTGACGGCGCGTTTCGGCCGACGGCCCGAGAACAGCGCGACCGTCCACAGCCGGTCGTCATCCGGGGCGGTGCGGAAATACTCGGCCAGCGCGGCGGTCTTGACGGTGGTCTTGGTGCTTTGGTCGATGGCGGTGAACAGCGCGGCAAAAGCTATCATGGCGCCTCGCCGTCGGTGTCTTCGTCGCCGCCGAATTGGGTCGGCACGATCTGCACGTCATAGCCCTGCGCCGTCAGCCAGCGGGCAAATATCTCGGTATAGCCATGGGTGGCAAAGATTTTTTCCGCGCCGGTTTCACGGATGGCGCTGTGCAATTCGCCCCAATCGGCGTGGTCCGACAGAACAAAGCCCCGGTCGGCGCCCCGGCGGCGGCGCACACCGCGCAGCGCCATCCAGCCCGACGCCATGCCGACCTGCGCCCCCCGGAACCGGCGCGCCCAGCTTGCTCCCAATGCCGAGGGCGGCGCGATGACCATGGCGCCCGGATGGGCCTTGACGTCGAGATCCGGCGTGACGCGCAGGGTGTCGGGCAGCGCGTAGCCTTGGGCCCGCAGCACCTCGTTGGTGTTTTCCACCGCGCCGTGCGTCAGGATCGGGCCGATGGCTGGATCGAGCAGTGCCAGCAGCCGTTGCGCCTTGCCCAGCGAATAGGCCCCCAGCAGCGACGGGCGGCCCTCGGCGGCATTGGCGGCCCACCATGCGTTGATCTGCGCGGCGACCTCCGCCTGCGGCGCCCAGTTAAAGACCGGCAGGCCAAAGGTGCATTCGGTGATGAAGGCATGGCAGCGCAGCGGCTCGAAGCTTTCGCACAGCCCGTCAGGAGAGACCTTGTAATCGCCCGACACCACCCAGACCTCGCCGCCGACCTCGATGCGGATCTGCGCCGAGCCGGGGATGTGCCCGGCGGGGTGAAAGCTGACCTGCGCATCGCCAATGCGGCGGGCCTCGCCGTAGGGAAGCGTTTCGATGGCAATCTCGCCGAGCCGGTGGCGGATCACCGGGGCGGCGGCATCGCTCGACAGGTAGCGCGCGTGGCCCCAGCGCGAATGATCGGCGTGGCCATGGGTGATCAGCGCCCGGTCGACCGGACGCCATGGGTCGATGTAAAAACCGCCCGCCGGGCAATAGATGCCTTTGTCGGTAAAGATCAGGACCGGCTTGCTCATACCTGCGGAGTTAGCCCGCGCCGTGATGTCGACCAGATCAGGCGCTGAGGGCAGGGGCGTCAGAGGCGCTGGCATTTTCGAAAAAATCCAGCATCTCTGTCAGGATGCGGCGGCGCACCGGGGCGCTTTCCATCAGCACCTCGTGTTCGCCGCCGCTCACCGTTTCCAGCCGCCCACCCGGCCACATCGACATGCGCTGAGCGATGCGCGGAACATCGACAATGCGCTCGTTCGAGCCGACGAAAACGATGGCGGGCACCTGCGGCGAGGGCTTCCGGGCCAGCGCAAGGCATTCGATCAGCGCCTGATGCAGCCATTGCAGCGACGGGCCGCCCAATTGCAGCTCGGGCACCTCGCTTACCTGACGGTGCATGTAGTTCCAGCCGTCGCGGTCCGTGGTCAGCAGGTTGCCTTGGAACGGGGCCGAGGTCACGTAGCTCAGCGGGCCGGTGGTGGGCGCATAGACATGCCCCATCCCGACGCGCGAGCTGCCCCAGCCAAGCGCCCACGCGGCGGGGCGCAGCGGCACCGCCATGCGAATCCCCCACATCGGCCCGGTAAAGCCCGCCGCCACCACTGGCAGATCGCGCATCAGCGCCCGCAGGGCGATGCAACTGCCCATGGAATGACCCAAGAGGTAGTACGGCTTTGGCAAATCCAGCGCCGCCGCCGCGTGCATCATCGCGTCGACGTCTTGCTGGTAGTCCTGAAACTGCATCACATGCCCGGTGCGCGGATCGGTGTGCATCCGGTCGGCCAGCCCCTGTCCGCGCCAGTCGATGGTCAGCACACAATAGCCACGATCGGTCAGATCGCCCGCAACCCGGCCATATTTCTCGACATATTCCGTGCGGCCGGGAAACAGCAGCACGGTGCCCTTGGCCTCTGCGGACGGGTAATGCGCCACGCGCAGGCGCAGGCCATCCGACGTGGTCACCCAGAAGGCGCGCGTGCCCTTTGGCCCCTCGGCAAGCTCGGCGTAGAAAGGCGCGTCTGACATCATCTCAGGACAATACTCCTCCAAGACGCATCGCCGCGCCCATGTCTCCGTCGATCTTCAGCCGACCCGACATGAATGCCGTGGTCGGGTTAAGATCTCCTTCAATGATCTGCTGGAAAGTGTCAGTCTCGGCGGTGAGTGTTACATCGGCCTCGTCGTCGCCCGCGCGGGCACCGTTTTCGTCGATGATGATACTGCCTTCGTCCTCGATGACGAATTTGGCGATGCCGTCAAAACCTGTTCCGTCCAGCCTTGCGTTCAGGGCATCCACCGCTGCTGAAATAACGTCGCTCATGTCCTGTTCTTCCTTCACGAAATCCTGTGCTGGCAATTCAGCATCTTCAGTCTACACTCGGAAGGTATGAGCATGCGTGTCCCCATAAGCAATTCTATCGTGACGGCAGTTTGTGCCACAGTCATGTTTTCCATACCCGGTCTTGCGCAGGCGCAGGATCGCGCGGGCGAGCTGCTGGAAGAACTGGGCGCGGCCCAGTCCCCAGAGGCGGCGGCGCGGGCTGAACGCGCGCTGGACATGGAATGGTCCAAAAGCGGCTCTGCGGTGATGGACCTTCTGCTCAAGCGTGGGCGCGATGCGCTCGAGCTGCAGCAGACCGGCCCGGCCATCCAGCATCTGACCGCGCTGACCGACCATGCGCCGGATTTCGCCGAGGGCTGGTACGTGCTGGCGCTGGCCTATTTTCAGGCGGAAATGCTTGGCCCGTCGATGGATGCGCTGGAACGCACCCTTGCGCTCAACCCGGTGCATTTCGGGGCGCTGCGCGGAGTCGCCGCGATCCATGAACAGATCGGCAACGAGGCGCTTGCCTATGAGGCCTATGCACGGGTACTGGAGCTCAGGCCGTTCGATGAAGCGGTGACAGATGCGCTGGAGCGGCTCGCGGGCCGCGTTCAGGGTATCGAGATCTGAGCCCGGCCCCGGAACCCCCGACGGCAAGGAACGGCGAGAAGGACCAGGGCCCACATGCCCCAGCGCGCAAGGATCGCGGCCGTTCTCGGCCCGACCAACACCGGCAAGACCCACTACGCGATCGAGCGGATGCTTGGCCATCGCACAGGCATGATCGGCCTGCCGCTGCGGCTGCTCGCGCGCGAGGTCTATGACAAGATCGTCGCCGCCCGCGGCCCCGGCGTGGTGGCGCTTGTCACCGGCGAGGAACGTATCGTGCCGCCGCGTGCTGCCTATTGGGTGTGCACCGTCGAGGCGATGCCCGAAGGCATGGGCACGGATTTTGTCGGTATCGACGAGATCCAGCTTTGCGCCGATCCCGAACGCGGCCATGTGTTTACCGACCGTCTGCTGCGGATGCGCGGCTTGCACGAGACGCTGTTCATGGGGGCCGACACCATGCGCGGCCCGATCTCGCAGCTCGTCAAGGGCGTTGAATTCATCCGCCGCGAGCGGATGAGCCAGCTGAGCTATCTCGGCTCGAAGAAAATCAGCCGGATGCCGGCGCGCTCGGCCATCGTCGGGTTTTCGGTCGACAACGTCTATGCCATCGCCGAGCTGATCCGCCGCACCAAGGGCGGCGCGGCGGTGGTGATGGGCGCGCTCAGCCCGCGCACGCGCAACGCGCAGGTCGATCTCTATCAGAACGGCGAGGTCGATTACCTCGTCGCCACCGATGCCATCGGCATGGGGCTCAACCTTGATATCGACCATGTGGCATTTTCCTCGCTGACCAAGTTCGACGGGCGGCGGATGCGCGAGTTGCAGCCCAACGAGCTGGCGCAGATCGCCGGGCGCGCAGGGCGGGGCATGAAGCCCGGCACCTTCGGCACCACCGGCGATGCGGGGCAGATCCCCGATGACTGGGTCGAGGCGATCACCTCTCACAGCTTCACGCCGATCCGCAAGCTGGGCTGGCGCAACTCCGATCTGCGCTTTGGCTCGATCGACGCACTGGTGCAATCGCTCGAGATGTCGCCCGACAACGAATGGCTGATGAAGGCGCGCGAGGCCGATGACCTTCAGGTGCTCAAGTCGCTGTCGAGGGAGGCAGAGGTCTTCGCCCGCGCCAGCAATCCTGCCTCTGTTCAGCTTTTGTGGGATGTCTGCCGGGTGCCGGATTTTCGCGGCATTTCTCATGCGGAACATGCGGGGCTGTTGCAAGTTATCTTCCAGCACCTGCACGAGCGGGGCAGCATCCCGGCGGATTTCTTTGCCCGGCAGGTCAAACGCATCGACCGGACGGACGGAGACATCGACGCGCTGTCGAAACGGCTGGCGTATATCCGCACATGGACATACGTGGCGCAGCGCAAGGGATGGGTCGATGACGAAATGCATTGGCGCGACGCGACCCGCGCTGTAGAAGACGCACTGTCGGATGCGCTCCACGAGCGACTGACTCAAAGATTTGTTGACCGGCGGACATCAGTGCTGCTTCGCCGGTTGAAGCAGAAGGAGGCCCTCTTGGCCGATGTGAACGACAAGGGTGAAGTGACCGTCGAAGGCGAATTCGTCGGTCGGCTTGAAGGGTTCCGGTTCCGTCAGGACCAGGGCGCGACAGGGCAGGAAGCCAAGACGCTGAAACAGGCGTCGTTGCAGGCGCTCGCGCCGCATTTCCATCTGAGGGCGGACCGTTTCTACAACGCGCCGGATACCGAGATCGACTTCACCGAGCAGGGGGGCCTCATGTGGGGCGACCAGGCAGTGGGTCGGCTGGCCAAGGGCGATGACGCACTCAAGCCGCGCATCGTGGCGTTTGTCGACGATACGGCGGGCGCGGATGTGGTGCAAAAGGTGGAACGCCGCCTGCAGCATTTCATCGACCGCAAGATCGCCGCGCTGTTCGAGCCGCTGCTCAACCTGCGCGATGACGAGGCGCTGACCGGGCTGGCGCGGGGCTTTGCCTTCCGCATGGTCGAATCCATGGGCATCGTGCCGCGCGCGCAGGTCGCCGACGAGGTCAAGCAGCTGGATCAGGACTCGCGCGGCGCGCTGCGCAAGCATGGCATCCGCTTCGGGCAGTACACCATCTTCATGCCGCTGCTGCTCAAGCCGGCGCCGACGCGGCTGCGGCTGGTGCTGTGGTCGCTGTTCAACGATCTCGATCATTTCCCCGAGGCACCGCCGCCGGGTCTGGTGACCGTGCCCAACATCCGCGACGTGCCGATGCAGCACTATACGCTGGCGGGTTATCGTCCGTCGGGCGAACGGGCGATCCGCATCGACATGCTAGAGCGACTGGCCGATCTTCTGCGCGCGCAGGACAGCCGGGGCGGCTTTGAAGCCAATCCCGACATGCTGTCGATCACCGGCATGACGCTGGAACAGTTCTCTGATCTGATGGGCGGGCTGGGCTACAAGGCCGAAAAGGCCGAACGCAGCAAGGTGCGCGCCGCCGATACGGTCGTTACCACAAGCGCCACACCCGAGGGCGAGTCGGGCGAGGATATCCCCGTCTTCGACGCCGCTCAGATCGAGGAAACCAGCCCCGGCGCTGCGCCTGACATGGCGCAAACCCCGGCGGCTGCGGATGTGGTCGCAGGGACCGAGTCGATCGACGATGCGGGCTATGCCCCGATCAACGAAGACCCCGAACCGGTCAAGGACGATGACAACATCGCCGAAACCCCCGAGGAAGAGCTGCTTCCGGGCACCGCGCCCGACGAGGCGCTGTCGGGCCCCGAGATCGAGGTGTTCTACACCTTCACATGGGGTGGCAACCGCGGCGCACGCGGCGGCAACCGCCGTGAGCAGGGCGGGGCCCGCAGCGGCGCACCGCGCGGCAAGGGCAAGCCTCAGGGCGAACGTCAGGCCGGGGAACGGCAGGGCGGCGAGCGGGGAGACCGGGGCGCTCAGGGCAAGGGCCCGCGCAAGGGCAAGGGTGGCAAGCCGCAAGGCGGGCCGGGCAACAAGTCCAAGACCTACGAATCTGGCCCCCGCAAGGCGGACCGCATCGACCCGGACAACCCTTTTGCCGCCGCGCTCATGGGCTTCAAGAACAAGTCCTGAGTGAGCGAGGCACCGTCAAAGCTGCGCCTCGACAAGTGGCTGTGGCAGGCGCGGTTCTTCAAGACGCGCAGCCTTGCCGCCAAGGTGGTTGGCGGCGGGCTGCGCGTGAACGGCCTGTCCGTCGCCAAGCCGGCCTTTTCGGTGGGCCCGGGCGACGTGCTGACCTTTGCGCAGGGCAAGGAGGTGCGGGTGATCCGCATCCTTGCCTTGGGCGAGCGGCGCGGCCCGGCGCCTGAGGCGCAGGCGCTTTACGCCGACCTCGATCCGCCCAAGGCCCGCGTGCCCGATCCGTCGCTGCCCGTGGCCGAGGCGGGCGGGCGGCCAACAAAGCGTGACCGCCGGATCATGGATCGGCAGCGGGATAGGCTTGAATGATCCGGCGCGCTGGTCTAGTTGCGCAGGATACAGATTGACACCCTGACGGATGGACGCCCATGACTTACGTGGTCACTGAGAACTGCATCGCCTGCAAATACACCGATTGCGTCGAGGTATGCCCCGTGGATTGCTTTTACGAGGGCGAGAACACGCTGGTGATTCATCCCGACGAATGCATCGACTGCGGCGTGTGCGAACCCGAATGCCCCGCCGATGCGATCCGGCCCGACACCGAGCCGGACATGGAAAAATGGGTCGAGTTCAATCGCAAGTATTCCGAGCTTTGGCCGGTGATCATTTCGAAGAAAGATCCGATGCCTGAGGCCGAAGAGCGCGACGGCGAGTCCGGCAAGATGGAAAAGTATTTCTCGGAAGCGCCGGGCGAGGGCGGCTGAGACTTGATTCGCCATCCAGCGTGAACGCGGGGTCAGACGGCCCTGCGCAAGCACTTGATTTGTCGCGACATATTGGTGGGTAAGCAAGGTTGTGGGAAAGTCACGATTCTTGTGGTATACTCACCCCACATGACGAAGCCACGCACAGAAATCAGGGCCTCCTTGCGCCCCAAGGGTTGATCCAGGAACGGTAAAGTTCTCACGTACGGGATGCACGTTGCATTTCCGGCCGTCTTTGTCGTCTTTGATCGATCCGTTTTCCTGTTGCTATAGGGCTTGGCTGCTAAGGACCCTGTTGTATGACCAAGACCAAGAAAAACGAATTCCACCCCAACGATTACGTTGTCTACCCTGCGCATGGCGTGGGCCAGATCATGTCGATCGAAGAGCAGGAAATCGCCGGCCTCAAGCTGGAACTCTTCGTGATCTCCTTTGAAAAGGACAAGATGACCCTGCGTGTGCCCACGCACAAGGCGACCGAAATCGGGATGCGTTCGCTGTCGACCCCCGATGTCGTCAGCCAGGCGATGAAGACCCTGAAGGGCAAGGCCAAGGTCAAGCGGGCGATGTGGTCGCGCCGTGCTCAGGAATACGAACAAAAGATCAACTCGGGCGATCTGATCGCCATCGCCGAAGTGGTGCGTGACCTGCACCGCGCCGATGATCAGCGCGAGCAATCCTATTCGGAGCGTCAGCTCTACGAAGCCGCGCTCGAGCGTCTGACCCGTGAAGTCGCTGCCGTTGCTGGCGGAGACGAGGTTGCTGCCGCACGTCAGGTCGACGAGGTGCTTGGCCTGCGCGCCGCCTGATCGGTTTGCAGACCACGAAAAAGGCGGGCCCCGCGAGGAGCCCGCCTTTTTTCATGCCGTATCGGTCGGTTACATCGAAAAGCTGGTGCCGCAGCCGCAGGAACTGCTGGCATTGGGGTTTTCGATGACAAAGCGGGCGCCGATCAGCTCTTCGGTGAAATCGATGGTCGCGCCGGCCAGAAACGGCAGCGAGATCTCGTCGATCACCACGCGCTCGCTGCCATGCGACAGGATCAGATCGTCGCTGGCGGGGTCGTCCAGCTTGATCTCGTATTGAAAGCCGGAACAGCCGCCGCCTTCGACCGCAACGCGCAGGGCCTTGCCCTGCGAGGCTGCGCCGATCTCTTCGAGGCGGGCAAAGGCGCGGTCGGTTACTTTGGGAGGCAGGTTCATCAAGGGTCTCGCAGGTGTTTCACTTGGGGCGTATTGCCAATATAGGAAGGGTCGGACCGGGCGGCAACCGGGCGCAGGGCGCTTGGCCCGGAATTGGAAAGGGCTTGGCATGGAGATCTACGCATGCATTCCGCAGCAATCGCGCGGGCGGCGGGTTCCGGAAGAGGAAAGCGCCTTTCGCTCGTGCTTTCAGCGCGATCGCGACAGGATCATCCATTCCTCGGCATTCCGGCGACTCAAGCACAAGACACAGGTGTTTGTCGAGCATGAGGGCGATTTCTACCGCACCCGCCTGACCCACAGCATCGAGGTGGCGCAAGTGGCCCGCACCATGTGCGGCGCGCTGGGGCTGAACACCGATCTGACCGAGGCGGTGGCGCTGGCGCATGATCTGGGCCACACGCCCTTTGGCCACACCGGCGAGGACGCGCTGCACGCGCTGATGGCGCCCTATGGCGGCTTTGATCACAATGCGCAGGCGCTGCGCATCGTCACTTCGCTGGAATGCCATTACGCCGAATTTGACGGGCTGAACCTGACTTGGGACACGCTGGAAGGCATCGCCAAGCACAATGGCCCACTGCTGCCGCTGGCGCCGGGCAAGGCGCTGCCGGTCACGCTGGCGGAATACAACGCGCGGCACGATCTGGAACTGCACACCCATGCCAGCGCCGAAGCGCAGGTGGCGGCGCTGTCGGACGATATCGCCTACAACAACCACGATCTGCAGGACGGGCTGCGCGCCGGGCTGTTCTCCGAAGGCGAAATCGCCGAGCTGGCCCTGATCGGCCCCGCTTATGCCGAGGTCGATCGCCTCTATCCCGGCCTCGACAGCTATCGGCGTCGCCACGAGGCGCTGCGGCGGGTGTTCGGCTACATGGTGTCCGACGTGATCGACACGTCCCGCGCGCGTATCGATGCCGCCGCGCCGGACAGTGCCGATGCCATCCGCCATCTTGGCCGCCCGGTCATCGCCTTTTCCGACGAGATGTGGGCCATGCTCAGGGAAATCCGGCATTTCCTGTTCACCCGCATGTATCGCGCCCCCTCTGTGATGCAGGTGCGTGCCATGGTGACACAGGCCGTCGAAGAGCTGTTCCCGCTGTACATGGACGATCCGGCGCAGCTGCCTCAGCGCTGGCAACCCGAGATCGCCGCTTGCGCCGACAAGGCGGCGCTGGCGCGCATCGTCGCCGATTACATCGCTGGCATGACGGATCGCTACGCGCTTCAGGCGCATGCGCGGTTGACCGGAAAGGATGTGCTGCACGAGCGGCACTGATTTCGCCTCGCGGGCATGAAGCGCCCTTGCAAGGGGCGGAAAAACATGCAGCCATTGTGCCTCAAGGAGCCGGGACCAGGCTTCGGAGAAAGGCAGGGGCAGGCATGACGCGCCTATTCGGAGTGTCGGCATTCACCGGCAAGGTGGTTCTCGTGTCCGGGGCAGGGCATCCGCTGGGCCGGGCGCTGGTGCGGCGTCTCGCCAGCTTTGGGGCGATGGTTGTGGCCATCGACACCGAGGCCAAGGCGATGTACGGGCTGGCCGCCCATCGCCCCGATCGCATCGAAACCCTGCCGCTGGATCTGGCCGATCCCGAGGCTTGCCTGATCCTCGGCGAAAGCTGGGGGGTCGAGCCGCTGCATCTGGTCTATGATTTCTCGGCGCTGTCGCTGCGCAATGACAGCATCGGCAAGGTGGCCGAACGCAGCGAAGGCCTGCTGTCGTCGATCGCGCAGGGGCTTCGGGTCGGCATGGGGCGCGCCATCGTGGGGCTGCCGGGGGACGACGATGGTGCGGTGTCCGGGATGCTCGGGGCGATGGTGCGGCAGTGGAATGTGGCGCTTGCCCCGGCAAAATTGCACGGGGTGATGATCCCTCAAGCCTCAAAGCACTGGACAGCGACGCGATGCACCTCATCTGGTGATCTGATGCTGGCCCTGTCGCATCCGATCACCCGCGCCCTGTCGGGGGGCGGTGTGCTAAAGGATGCGTCATGGGCCGAGGTCACTGGAAAGGACGAGGATGGCGGTAGCTGAAACCGCGGGGCTTGGCCCCGTGCTGGGATTTGCATTGGTGGGCGCGCTTGGCGTTGGCTCGCAGTGGCTGGCGTGGCGGCTGCGGATGCCGGCCATCGTGCTGATGCTGGCCGCCGGGCTTGTGGCCGGGCCGGGCCTTGGCGTGCTTAGCCCGTCCGAGCAATTCGGCGATCTGATGCAGCCGATGCTGGCCATCGCCGTCGCGATCATCCTGTTCGAAGGTGGCATGACGCTGAACATGCGCTCGCTGTCGGATGCCGCCGTTGGCGTGCGGCGGCTGGTGTTCATCGGCGGCCCGCTGGGCTGGGCGGCGTCCAGCGCCGCGTTGCACTGGGCGGCAGGGCTCAGCTGGCAGAGCTCGGCGGTGTTCGGGGGCATCATGATCGTCACCGGCCCGACGGTCATTGCGCCGTTGCTGCGGCAGGCACGGCTGCGCAAGCGCCCCGCCGCGCTGCTGCAATGGGAGGCCATCGTCAACGATCCGGTCGGCGCGCTGGCCGCTGTGCTGGCGTTCGAAGTGGTCGTGGTGTTCGCCAATGGCGCCTCGGCGGGCGCCGCGATTGTCGAGATGCTGGTGGGCGTCGGCGCTGCAACATTGTTCGGCGTCGCGGCGGGCTGGGGGCTGGCCAAGGCCTTCCGCAATGCGCTGGTGCCGGAATACATGAAGGTGCCGGTGCTGTTCGCGCTGCTGCTGCTGGTGTTTGCGGTGTCGGATGCGATCCTGCACGAAAGCGGGCTGCTCGCGGTCACCGTCATGGGGCTGTGGATCGCCAATGCCAATCTGCCGAGCTATGTCGAGCTGCGCCGCTTCAAGGAACACGCGACGATCCTGCTGGTGTCGGGGGTGTTCATCCTGCTCGCCGCCAACATGGATCGCGCCACGCTGCTGGCGATGGACTGGCGCACGCTGGCTTTTGTGGCGTCGGTGATCCTGCTGGCGCGGCCGTTGCCGGTGCTGGCGGCGCTGGCGTTCTCGGATATCCCGTGGAAGGAACGTCTGCTTGTCGCCTTCACTGGCCCGCGCGGCGTGGTGCTGGTCGCGGTGGCGGGGCTGTTCGGAGACCTGCTGGTTCAGGTCGGGATCGAAGACGGCGCCAAGGTGACAATGCTGGCTTTTGCGCTGGTCGCGGCGACGGTGGTGCTGCATGGCTTTACCCTGACCCCGATGGCGCGCTGGCTGGGCCTGACCGCGACCGAAACGCCGGGGGTTCTGATCGTCGGTGGCTCGCGATGGTCAACGGCGCTGGGGCTGGCGTTTCGCAAGCTGGAACTGCCGGTGATGATCGCCGATCCCAACCACGCCCATCTGCGCCGCGCCCGCGATGCCGGGCTGGAAACCTTCTGGGGTGATATCCTGTCCGAAGCCGCCGAGCACAATCTTGACCTTGTGACCTATGACAAGGTGATCGCGGCGTCGGACAACGATGCCTATAATACGCTGGTCGCGACCGACCTCGCGCCGGAATTTGGCCGCGAGCACGTCTTTCAGCTCAAGCGGCTGCGGCAGTCTGCCCGCCATGCGCTGCCCGCCACGCTGGGCGGCCAGAAGATCGCCGCCGACGAGACCTATTTCGAGGCCAACGCCCGCCTCGCCGAGGGCTGGGAATTCCGTGTCACCAAGCTTTCAGAGGAATTCACGCTGGAGCAATGGCGCGCGCGCCACCCCGATGCGGTTCCGGTGGCCGATCTGGGGCCGGGCGGCACGCTGCGTCTGCTGGGCCCCGATGATAAGGTCAAATCCACCGATGGCACGCGTCTGTTGTTCTTTGGCCCCAAGCGCGAAGAGCGCAAGGATGATCGGCGCGACGAGAACGGGCAGGATACGTTGAAAGCCGCCAACCCGAAGAGCTGAAACGAGGTTAATGATCGCTTAACCTTCTGCTGATAGCCCAAGATGTGCGTTTTTTCCGGCGGGTGTTGTGTGGCCCGCCGCACATTGGAGAGGCTTGAATGTATTTTGCCCGTCTGGCCTTTGTGCTTTGCGTTGCCGCGCCGGGGGTGGCGCAATCATCAACCGTGGAGGCCGGGCCGCAGCTGCTTGATGCCGCGGGGCAGGCGCAGCTGCAAAGCTGGATCGGCCTTGGCGATCAGGGGTTCACCCGTATCTGGCGCGGTGTCGCGGGCAGCGCGAGTGCAGAGTCGTTTCATGTGGGCGTCGATGGCATGGGGCCGACGGTGTCGATCTTCCAGATCACGCTTTACGACGGCAGTTCTGCCCTGATCGGCGGGCACAGCACCATCGACTGGGGCACGGAGACCGGCTTCCACGCCGATTCCCAGGCCTTCATCTTCAATCTGACCGAGATCGAGATTCAGCGCCCTTCCGCTGCGCTGAGCGGTCTGCAGGCCGTTTACACTGATCCGGCCTATTTCTCGACCTTTGGCGGCGGGCACGATCTGTTCGCCGGCATCGGCACGCTCGGGGTGGCCGATCCGGACAGCAATATCCAGCAGGACGGGTACAGCGCCTCTTATAGCTACGATACGGCGCAGGGGCAGATCGCCATCCATGGGGATTCCGGCGGTGGCTGGGGCAATTCGGGCTATGGCTACGATGCGTGGCGGGTCGAGGCGCTCGAGGTTTACAGCTACGCCACGCCCGAGTCCGATCCGGTGCCCGCGCCGATGCCGGTGCCTTTGCCTGCGGGTCTGCCGTTGCTTCTGGCGGCGCTCATCGCCCTGCGCCTCAGGCGGTAGCGGCCTGTCCCGGTGCGCGGGCCATTTGACGTCGGGCGCACAGGTGGTACAGGTCTGCTCGACCGTTAGGAGACCAGACAGATGAACCTCTTCACCGACATTCGCGCGCTCGTGATTTCCGCGATCGAGGCGCTTCAGGCCACGGGTATGCTGCCCGGCGATCTGAACACCGCGCCCGTGACGGTGGAGCCTCCCCGAGACGCACTGCACGGCGACATGGCCACCAATGCCGCGATGGTGCTGGCCAAGCCCGCAAAGCTGAAGCCGCGCGACATTGCCGAGGCGCTGGCGGAGCAGATCGCTGCAGATCCGCGCATTACCGCCGCCGAAGTGGCCGGGCCGGGGTTTCTCAACCTGCGGCTGGCCCCTGGCGTCTGGCAGCAACTGCCCGGCGCGATCCTGTCGCAGGGCACCGGCTTTGGCCGCTCGGACATGGGGCAGGGCGCGCGCGTCAACGTCGAATTCGTCTCGGCCAACCCGACCGGCCCGATGCATGTGGGCCACACCCGCGGCGCGGTGTTTGGCGATGCGCTCGCCAGCCTGCTGGATTTTGCCGGCTATGATGTCACGCGTGAATACTACATCAACGACGGCGGGGCGCAGGTCGATGTGCTCGCACGGTCGGTCTACCTGCGCTATCTCGAAGCGCATGGGCAAGAGGTGGAATTCCCCGATGGCACCTATCCGGGTGAGTACCTGATCGCGGTTGGCGAAAAGCTCAAGGATCAGGTCGGTGACAAGTTCCTCGACACCGGCGAGCAATTCTGGCTTGAAGAGGTGCGCAACTTTGCCACCGCCGAGATGATGGAGCTGATCCGCGCCGATCTGGCGATGCTTGGCGTGCGGATGGATCATTTCTTCTCGGAGAAATCGCTCTACGGCACCGGCAAGATCGAGGCGGCCATCGCCTCGCTCGACGCCAAGGGGCTGATCTATCGCGGCGTGCTCGAACCGCCCAAGGGCAAGACTCCCGAAGACTGGGAACCGCGCGAGCAGACGCTGTTCAAATCGACCGAACATGGCGACGATGTCGACCGCCCGATCATGAAATCGGATGGCGCATGGACCTATTTCGCCCCCGACATCGCCTATCACTACGACAAGGTTCAGCGCGGCTATGACCAGCTGATCGACGTGTTCGGCGCCGATCACGGCGGCTATGTCAAGCGGATGAAGGCTGCGGTTTCGGCACTGTCCGATGGCCAGACGCCGCTGGATATCAAGCTGATCCAGCTGGTGAAGCTGTTCAAGAATGGCGAGCCGTTCAAGATGTCGAAACGCGCGGGCACCTTCGTCACCCTGCGCGATGTGGTCGAAGAGGTGGGGGCGGACGTCACGCGCTTTGTCATGCTGACGCGCAAGAACGATGCCTCGCTGGATTTCGATTTCGACAAGGCGATCGAGCAAAGCCGCGAGAACCCGGTGTTCTACGTGCAATACGCCCATGCGCGGGTGTGTTCGGTGATGCGCAAGGCGGCAGAGCAGGGCATCGACGTTTCGGATGCGGCGCTGCTGGCGGCGGATCTGTCGATCCTGACCCATGATGCCGAACTTGGCCTGATGAAGAAGCTGGCCGAATGGCCGCGTCTGGTGGAAATCGCCGCCAAGGGCCACGAGCCGCACAAGGTAGCGATCTGGCTCAACGAACTGGCCGCCGACCTGCATGGCTTGTGGAACCGCGGCCATGACGAACCGTCACTGCGGTTTCTTCAGGACGACGGCGCTACAAGCCAGAGCAAAATCGCGCTGGCGCGGGCTGTTGCGGTTGTCATTTCGGCGGGCCTTGGTATTTTGGGCGTGACCCCGGCGGAAGAAATGCGCTGAGCCACGGCAGCCGCGCCGCCCCGGGGACAGACGGCAGAGCAGACTGCCGCGGGGCGCGCCCCGCGGGGCAAGAGGCAGAGATGGCGGATTTCACCTATGACGAGGCCGCGCCGGATGAGGCGGAGGCCCCCGCAGGACGCAGGATCGCGACCCTCGCCAACTGGGCTGGGGCCGCGGTGTCGCTTGCGTTGGTGGCAGGGGTCGCTGTCTGGGGCTACAAACTGTTGATGCGCGACGTGACCGGGGTTCCGGTCGTCATGGCGATGGAAGGCCCGATGCGCATCGCCCCGGAGGATCCGGGCGGCAAGCTGGCCGAACATCAGGGGTTGGCGGTCAATGATATCGCGGGCACCGGCCTTGCCGCGCCAGTACCGGACCGGCTGATGCTGGCCCCGGTGCAGCCCGGGCTGTCTGCCGAAGACCTGCCGCAATCGGAATTGCCCGCAGCTGCGCCAAGGCCAACCCCGGTGCGCACCGAATTCGGCGCGCCGGTGCTTGCCGAATCCGCGCCGGGTTCGGCGCCCGACGCTGCGCAGGGGCCGGAGGCCCAGCCGGTGCCGCGCACCGAGGACGGCGAGGTCGACATTCTTGCGCTGGCCGACCAGATCGCCGCCGGCGCCGCACCGCTGGGCGACATGGCTGACAGCGCCGAAGACCCCGACATGCCGACCATCCCCAAGGAAGAGCCGGTGATCGTCACCGACGGCTCTGATCTGTTCCCCGAGAACGAGGACAGCTCGGATGCGATCTACAAGGCCCCGCCGCCGGGCGCGCTGGCGCGCTCGCTGCGCCCAAAGACCCGTCCCGGCGCGCTGGCCAAGGCCCCGATGGCCGAGCAGGTCGCGGCGCTGGTCGCCAGTCAGGCCTCTGCCGGGCCCAAGGATCTTGACCCCGCCACGCTGCCTGCGGGCACCCGGCTGGCGCAGCTTGGAGCCTATGACAGCCCCGAAACCGCCCGCAAGGAATGGGAGCGCTTTTCCACCCGCTTTGGCGAATTCATGCAGGGCAAGGATCGGGTGATCGAACGGGCCACCTCGGGCGGGCGGGTGTTCTACCGCCTGCGCGCCGCTGGCTTCGCAGACCTGTCCGACGCCCGCCGCTTCTGCGCCGCACTGGTGGCCGAGAACACCGATTGCATTCCGGTGACCACGCGGTGACCACCCGTTTTGGAGCCACCATCCTTGCCCCCGAAGGGTTGACGCTGAGCGATCGCGAGCGCCGGTTCTTTGCCGATGCCAACCCCTATGGCTTCATCCTGTTCGCACGCAATCTTGCCGAGCCGGATCAGATTCGCGCGCTCACGGCTGATCTGCGCAGTGTCGTGGGCCGCCGCGCGCCGGTGTTTATCGATCAGGAGGGCGGGCGCGTGCAGCGCCTGCGCCCGCCGCTGGCTTGCGACTGGCTGCCGCCGCTTGATGACGTGATGCGCTTTGGCGCCCATGCGCCGCAGGCGATGCGGCTGCGCTATCGCATCATCGCCGCCGAGCTGCTGAGCTATGGCATCGACGGCAACTGCGCCCCGATGCTGGATGTCGCCCGCCCGCAGACCCATCCGTTTCTGCGCAACCGCTGCTATGGCGAGAGTGCTGCCGCCGTGACAGACATCGGCCTTGCCGTGGCGCAGGGCCTGCTTGAGGGCGGCGTGCTGCCGGTGATCAAGCATCTGCCGGGCCATGGGCTTGCGCAGCTGGACAGCCACAAGGATCTGCCGCGCATCGACGCCCCGCGCGCCGAGCTGGACGCGGTGGATTTCGCAGCCTTCCGACCGTTTCACCACATGCCGCTGGGCATGACGGCGCATCTGCTGTTCGAAGGGCTGAACACCCAGCCCGCGACGATTGATCCCTCAATGATCCGCTTGATCCGGCAGGACATCGGCTTTACCGGCTTCCTGATGACGGATGATATCTCGATGCAGGCGCTCTCGGGCACGGTGGCGACGCGCGGCGAGGCGGCGCTGGCCGCAGGCTGCGATTGCGTGCTGCATTGCAACGGCGATTTCGCCGAAATGGTGGCGCTTGCCGACCGCGCCGGGGTGATGAGCGGCGCCGCGCAGAGCCGCGCCGAGGCGGCGCTGGCCGCCCGCACCGTGCCGGCCGAGATTGACATCGCGGCCCTGTTGGCCGAGCGTGAGGCCCTGCTCTCCGGGCGCCTCTGATGGAAGAAGATGATCTCGATCCTCTGGACCAGACGCTCAGCGTCGCTGACCGGCTTGCCGCCGAGGCGCTGATCGTCGACGTCGATGGCTTCGAAGGGCCGCTCGACCTGCTGCTGTCGCTGTCGCGTTCGCAAAAGGTCGATCTGCGCAAGATCTCGGTGCTGGACCTGGCGCGCCAGTATCTGGGCTTTGTCGAGAAAGCCAAGGCGCTGCGCATCGAACTGGCCGCCGATTACCTCGTGATGGCGGCGTGGCTGGCCTATCTGAAATCGCGGCTGCTGCTGCCCCCTGATCCCACCGAAGACGGCCCCTCGGGCGAGGAACTTGCCGCGCATCTGGCCTTTCAGCTCGAACGCCTGCAAGCGATGCGCGACGTCGCTGCGCGGCTGATGGGGCGCGACCGGCTGGGCCGCGATTTCTTTGCGCGCGGCGAGATTCAGACCGTCGAGCGGGTGCGCAAGGTGCGCTACAGCGCGACGCTGCTCGACTTGATGCAGGGCTACGCGCGGCTGCGCACCAAGGATCAATTCCGCCCCTTCGTGATGGATCGCGACAGCGTCTACACCATGGAAGAAGCGCTTGGCCGGATGCGCGGGCTGCTCGGCTTTGCCGGTCACTGGACAGATATCGCCTCGTGGCTGCCCGATGGCTGGGACGACGATCCGGTGAAATGGCGCTCGGCCACGGCGGCGACCTTTGCGGCCTCGCTTGAACTGGTCAAGGAAGGCCAGGCCGAGATCCGGCAATCGGAAACCTTCGCGCCGATACAGCTGCGCAAACTGGATGGACGGGAATGAGCGACAACGACAGCCTTTTCGAGGCGCCGCCCATGGAAGATCAGGAACGCATGGTCGAGGCGGTGCTGTTTGCCACCGCCGAGCCGATCACCGTGCGCGAGCTGGAACAGCGCCTGCCGCATGGCTGCGATCCGGCCGAGGCGCTGGTGCATCTGCGTGCCCGCTATGAGGGGCGCGGCGTGCGAATCGTGCGCATCGGCGATGCCTGGGCGATGCGCACCGCGCCCGATCTTGGCTGGCTGATGCAGAAGGAAACCATCGAGACCCGCAAGCTGTCGCGCGCCGCCATCGAGACGCTGGCGATCATCGCTTATCATCAGCCCATCACCCGTGCCGAGATCGAAGAGATCCGCGGCGTCTCGGTCTCGCGTGGCACCGTGGACCAGCTGCTCGAGATGGAATGGATCCGGTTTGGCCGTCGCAAGATGACGCCGGGGCGGCCGGTAACCTTCGTGGTGACGCAGGATTTTCTGGATCACTTCGGCCTTGAAACCGCGCGAGACTTGCCGGGCGTGCAGGAGTTGCGCGCTGCGGGGCTGCTGGAAAGTCGCCCGGCGCTGGGGATTCTGGACGCTAGCAGCGCCAAGGACGATGCACCGGAAGACGATGCAGCGGAAGACGAGGCTCCGGGGCAGACCGAGCTGTTCGAGGACTGAGCATCAAGGCCGGGTCGGTAGCGGCATCCCGTCTACGGTCCGGCAGAGCAGTCGTCAGCTGCGAAAGTGCTTTGACAGCTTCAGACCCTGACCCTGATAGTTCGACGCGATCCCGGCGCCATAAAGCTGGGTCGGAAGCGTATCCATGCGCTCATAGACCAGCCGCCCGACGACCTGCCCATGTTCCAGCACAAAGGGGGCTTCGTGGCAGCGCACCTCGAGCACCCCGCGCGAGCCGGTCCCACCCGCCCCGGCATGACCGAAGCCGGGGTCGAAAAAGCCGGCGTAATGCACCCGGAACTCGCCGACCATCGCAAGGTAGGGGGCCATCTCGGCGGCATAGGCTGGGGGAATATGCACCGCCTCGCGGCTGACAAGAATGTAGAACGCATCCGGGTCGAGGATCAGCTGCCCCTTGGCCGATTGCAGCGGGTCCCAGAACTCGGCGGGGTCGTAATGGTTGATGCGGTCAAGGTCGATCACGCCGGTGTGCGGCTTGGCCCGCCAGCCTACAAGGCCGCCGTCGCTCGGGCGCAGATCGACCGAGAATCCCAGCCCGTGGTCGATCACCGCCGGGCCACCCGTGACCAGGGTTTCGGCCTCGTGCAGGGCCACGAGTTCGGGATCGCTGAGCACCGACTGGCCTTGGCGAAAGCGGATCTGGTTCAGCCGCATCCCGGTGCGCGCCAGAACCGAAAAGCTGCGCGGGCAGATCTCGGCGTAGAGTGGGCCGGTGTAGCCGCCCGCCACCCGGTCGAATTCGGTGCCGCCATCGGTGATGGTGCGGGTCAGCAGATCGAGCCGCCCGGTCGAGCTCTTGGCATTGGCGACGGCGGTCATGCCCTGCGGCAGCGCCAGCGATTCCATCAGCGGAACCACGTAGACGCAGCCCTTTTCAAGCACGGCGCCCTGTGTGAGGTCGACCCGGTGCATTTCGAATTCCTCGACCCGGTCCGCCACGCGGCGCCCGGCACCGGCAAGGAACGAGGCCCGCACGCGGATTGCCTCGGTCCCCAGCCGCAAGTCGAGGCTGGCGGGCTGGATCTGCCCGGCAACAGGGGGGGCAGCGCACCGGATCTGTCCGGCGGCGATAAGCTCTTCGATCTGCTGGCTGGCCAGAACGCCTGTCATGCCCGTCTCCTGTGGTTCGGCCGTGCTTAGCAAGGGTTGGCTGAAATGGAAACTGGCGAAAACAAAGCACAACGCCCGGTGCAAGCACCGGGCGTTCGTACAAGTCGCTTAGACGTATTTGGTCGGGCTAGCAGGACTCGAACCTGCGACCTTCCGTCCCCCAGACGGACGCGCTACCAGGCTGCGCTATAGCCCGACTTGTGCGCCGTTTCATACTGGTTTTCCCAGCGGGGGCAACCCCCGATCGCAAGGTTTTTCGCTGTGGAGCCGGATCATTTGCGCGGGCCCTGATCCGGCGCGTCCAGCAAGGCGCGCAGCGCTGCAAGCTGCGGCGCGAGCCGGGCGCTTTGTTCGGGTGACAGCCGGTCAATCCCGGCAAGATGCGCCAGCAGGCCGGGCGCAGCAGGCGCGGCGTCTTCCTGTGCCGGGATTGGCGGAATGATCGGGGAGGGCGTATGTGAGTCGGCCGGGCTGTCTTCGATGGGCTCGGCAGGCTCGACAGAGGCCGTCAGCGGGGCGTCATCGAGGGGCGCGTCATCAAGGGGCGCGAGGCCTGCATCAGACGCCACTGATTGTGCCTCCTGCGCATGGCTGAACGTGTCTGGCCCTCCTTCGATGCCAGCGGTGTCACCTGTGGCCGCATCGTCCTCTTCAGCGAGGACCGGGCCATCGTTGATCGGCTGTTCAAGGGCATCAGGCTCGGCAACCGACGCTTCCGTGGCGGTTTCTGCCTCGTGCTCGTCGCCGGGGGCTTCGAGCATGGTCTTCGGGTCCGAATCCGGCGCTTGCGGCGTGTCGTCTTCGCAAGCGGCCTCTGGGCCGATGTCCTGTTCATCAAGCGCTTCCGGCTCGGGAGGGGGCGAGGCAGGGGGGGCTTTGGTGCTGTCGTCTTCGGCAAGGTCAGCCAGCGCGGTTTCGGCCTCGCCCGGCATTTCAGCGCTGCCCTGCGGCTCTGGCGCGATGTCCGGCTGGCCGCGCACCATCTCTGGCGGCTCTGCGCTGTCCTCGGGCGGTTTCGACTCGACCACGGTATCGTCGTTGGCCCGGTCCTCAAGCGATTGCGTCACGAAATCGGGCAGATCGGACGAGGCTGATCCGGGCGAGGGTATCTCGGTCTGGTCATCGCCATGCGAGGCCTTTGCCGACTCGTCGTCGACAGGAGCGAAGGGCAGAACCGTCGCTGTTTCGGCGAGAACTTCGGTATAGGGCGCGTCTTCGACGTAATCCGCCTCATCCGCGTCGTCGATCGGCAGCGGAACAAGGGTCGACACATGCTTGACGCCCTGTTCGCGCAGCACCTTCTGCACGCCCTTGATGGTCAGCCCATCCTCGTGCAGCAGCTTGCGGATGCCGCCGATCAGCGCAATATCGCCGGGGCGGTAATAGCGCCGCCCGCCGGCCCGCTTGACCGGCTTCACCTGGGTGAACTTGCTTTCCCAGAAGCGCAGCACATGCGCAGGAGTGTCCAGCAACTCCGCAACCTCGGAGATGGTGCGGAAAGCGTCGCGGGACTTGTTCATGTCTTCTGGTCCTTAATGCTGCGCACGGGGCCGGGCGGATCAGCCCTTGTTGCCCGAGGCCACGCGGTCCTTCATCAGATGCGAAGGGCGGAAGGTCAGCACCCGGCGCGGCTGGATCGGCACCTCTTCGCCGGTCTTCGGGTTGCGCCCGACTCGCGCCGCCTTTTCGCGCACCGAAAAAGTGCCAAAGGACGAAATCTTGACCTGTTCGCCGCTCACCAGAGCGTCGGACATTTGTTGAAGCACAGCTTCGACCAATTCAGCGCTTTCATTGCGCGACAATCCAACCTCACGGAACACCGCTTCACTCAGATCCATACGTGTCAGGGTCTTTTCACTCATAAAAAATCCTCCCGGAGTTACACGCAGCATAGGCGTGGGAAAATTTCCAAGTCAATGACAGTGGCTTACTTAAGGCCTGCGGCACCCGGAAAAACCGAAGCGTTCTACCAGCGGATGACCACTGCGCCCCATGCAAGCCCGCCGCCAATGGCTTCGGTGACCAGAAGGTCGCCCTTCTTGATCTGGCCGTTCTGCACGCCGACCGACAGGGCAAGCGGGATGGAGGCCGCCGAGGTGTTGCCGTGATCCTGCACGGTGACCACCACTTTTTCCATCGGCAGGCCAAGTTTCTTGGCGGTGCCCTGAATGATGCGGATGTTGGCCTGATGCGGCACGACCCAGTCGACTTCGGCTGCGGTGACGCCCGCCTTTTCCATGGCGGATTCTGCCGAGGCCGCCAGTTTGGCGACCGCGTGGCGGAAGACTTCCTTGCCCTCCATCCGCAGGTAACCGATGGAATTGGTCGACACGCCGCCATCGACGTAAAGAAGATCGCGGAAACGGCCATCCGAATTGAGATCGACCGACAGCACGCCCCGGTCCTGTGGGGTGCCCTCGCCATCGCCCGCCTCGAGGATCAGCGCCCCAGCGCCGTCGCCGAACAGCACCGCGGTGCTGCGATCGCTCCAGTCGATGATGCGCGAAAAGGTCTCGGCCCCGATGATCATCACCCGGCGCGCGGTGCCCGACGCGATCAGCGCATTGGCATTGGCCAGCGCATAGACAAACCCGGCGCAGACCGCCTGCACGTCGAAGGCAAAGCCGGTTTCCATGCCGATGCGCGCCTGAACCATGGTCGCGGCGGAGGGGAAGGTCAGATCGGGGGTCGAGGTCGCGACGATGAGCGCGTCCAGATCGCCTGCCGTCAGCCCGGCATCGGCCAGCGCATTGCGCGCGGCATGGGCAGCGATTTCCGAGGTTGTCTCGCCTTCGGCGACAATGTGGCGGCGTTCGATCCCGGACCGGGTGCGAATCCACTCATCAGAGGTATCGAGCGATTGTTCCAGTTCCGAATTGGGAACAACACGTTTCGGCAGATAGTGCCCGATCCCCGCCACCTGCGCACGTATCGTCATGAATTCGTACCGTCTTTCTTGTCAGTCAGCTGCGCGGCAGAATCTGCTGCTGCGGCCGTTTCGGCAGTGCTCGCGGCAGAGGCGATGCGGGCTGCCAGCCTGTCGCCAAAGCCCGATTGCGCCAGATCGTACGCCAGTTCTACTGCCGCCGCCACACCTGTCGCATCGGCAGCGCCATGGCTTTTCACCACTGTGCCGTTGAGCCCCAGAAAAACGCCGCCGTTCTTGCGGCGCGGATCGATTCGCACCTGAAGCCGCTTGAGCGAGGTCAGCGCCAGAAGCGCCGCGACGCGGGAGAGGGGCGAATAGGCAAAGGCCTCGCGCAGGAACTGGCCGATCAGAGAGGCGGTGCCCTCGCCGGTCTTGAGCGCGATATTGCCGGTGAAACCGTCGGTCACGATAACGTCACAGCGGCTGCCGGAAATGTCGCCGCCCTCGGCGAAACCGACGAATTCAAAGCCGTTGGCCTCGGCCTGCGCCGAGATCATCTCATGCGCCTGCTTGAGCTCGGCGCGGCCCTTGTGTTCTTCGGTGCCGACATTCAGGAGGCCAACGCGGGGCTTGTCCAGAGACAGGCCGTTGCGGGCGTAAGACACCCCCATCAGCGCGTATTTCAGCAAATCGTCCGCATCGGCGCGGATGTCGGCGCCAACGTCGAGCATGACATTGAACCCCTGCGGATTGCGCGAGGGCCAGAGCACGGCGATGGCAGGGCGGTTGACGCCCGGCAGCTTGCGCAGACGCACCATCGAAAGCAGCATCAGCGCGCCGGTGTTGCCGCAAGACACGGCCACGGCGGCCGTGCCGTCGCGCACCGCTTCGAGCGTCGACCACATCGACGTGTTCTGGCCGTTGCGCATCACCGAACTTGGCTTGTCGGTCATCGACACGACGCCCGAGGCATCGCGGATTTCGACGCGTTTTGTCAGGCCACGCTTCGCGACGAGCGCTTCAAGCTCGCTCGCGGGGCCGTGCAGGATGAACCGTGCCTGCTTGTTGCGCTTTGCAAACAAGGCGAGACCGGCAACGATGGTTGCCGGCCCACGGTCGCCGCCCATGGCGTCGATGGAGAGGACCAAGGGCCCGGCAGCCTGCTTTTTGTCCGAAACGGAGGTCATGCGGCGCTAGCCCTGGATCTTTATCAGGCTGCGTCTTCGTCCAGCTCGATGTCATCGGCGGACGCGATGACTTCACGGTCGGCATAGTGACCGCAGGACGGGCACACATGGTGCGGGCGCTTCAGCTCGCCGCAGTTGGTGCACTCGTTCGGGTTGCCGGCGACAAGAGCGTCATGTGCACGACGGTTGTTGCGGCGCGATTTGGATACTTTGTTCTGTTGGACGGCCATGTCTCAACCTTTTCGCGTTCTAGGGGGCAAAGGATTTGCCCGGTTCCGTTCGGGCGTGCCCGGCCTCATAATCTCAAGGCAGGGGCCGTGGCAACCCGGAATTCCGATGAAGGCGCGAAAATAGGGATTTCGCATCGAAACGCAAGACTGAATTGCGGCTCAGACCGGGCCCGAGCCGCTTTCGCCGCCCTCCGGGTCTTGGTCAAGCTTCGATTTCAGCCCTTCGAGGGCGGCAAAGGGATTCGGTCGTTTCTCGTCCGGCTCGGGGGCGGCGGCCTCGTCGAGCGCCTCGGCCACTTGGCTTGCGCCCTCGGCATGGGGGTATTGCGGCAAGGCCAGCGCCAGGGCCTCGCTCAGCACGGCGCGCAGGTCGATCACGTCGGGCAGCGGGTCGATGTCCTCGTCCGAAATCTCGATCTCCGAACCTTCGCCGGGATGGGACAGCGCGGATTCGGGCCGCCAGATCCGCGTCACCGGCTCATCGATGCGGGTGGTCACCGGGGCAAGCGTCACGACACAGGGCTGGGTCACCGTGGCGCCCAGCACCGCGTCGAGCCGCCAGGCATCGCGGCCTTCGGGAATCAGCGCGCCGGACAGGCGCAGCTTGCGCAACGACAGCAGGTCAAGTTCGGCTGCAACGGCGCTGCGCACGGATTCGTCAGGGCGCAGATCGAAGGCGGTCGGGCTGCCTGTTCGCAGGCTTGCGACGCGCAACCGCATCGGCGTGGGGGTCGTGCTGGTCATCGGCGGCCTTTCCTTTGCTTGAACGGCTTGGCTCGGTTATGTAATCGGGGATAGAACCCCCGCAAGGGGCAAGTAGATAGACAGAGGGCAGGACGCAGTCCATGGCGAATACCAGAAGATTGGCGACGGTGATCATCGCCGCCGCGTTCAGCCTTGCAGCCTGCACCGCGCAGTACAGCAGTCATGGCTATGCTCCGGCGGAGGCGGATCTGCAACAGATCGTGCCCGGCGTGGACACTCGCGCCACGGTCGAAGAGGTCATTGGCGTGCCCACCACGTCGGGTGTACTGAACGAGGGTGGCTTTTACTACATCTCGTCCGAGATCCGCACCTTTGGCTGGAAAGCCCCCGAAGAGGTCAACCGCGAGGTCGTCGCGGTGACCTTCGATAGCGCGGGCGTGGTCGAAAACATCACCCGCTACGGGCTGGAAGATGGCAATGTGGTGCCGCTGTCGCGGCGCATCACCCGCACGTCGGACGGCGAGGTCAGCTTTATCCGCAAGCTCTTTGGCAACATCGGCGGGCTGAATCTTGGCGGGCTGACGAGCGACGGGCTCTAGGGCGGCCCGGCATGTCGCCCCCCCTGCATGGCGATACCGCCGAGGGCGCGACCCTGTTGCAACGGGGTCGGTTGCGGGTGCGCCACGCGCAGGGCGCGGCGGATCTGGCCGCGGCGCAGGCGCTGCGGGGGATCGCCTTTCATGGCGGCGGCGCCGATATCGACCCGATGGACCCGGTCTGTCGGCATGTGCTGGTCGAGGCCAGCACTGGCGGCGCGCCGCTGGCCTGTTTCCGCTACCTGTGGCTGACGCGCGGCGCCGAGATCGAGCGCAGCTATTCGGCGCAATATTACGACCTTGGGCGGCTGGCGGGGTTCGACGCGCCGCTGCTTGAACTTGGGCGATTCTGCATCCGGCCCGGCGCGAGCGATCCGGATATCCTGCGCCTGTCATGGGCGGCGATCACCGCGCTGGTGGATCGGGGCGGGGCAGGGATGCTGTTTGGCTGCGCAAGCTTTCACGGCACCGACCCCACGCCGCTTGCACCGGCCTTGTCCTACCTTGCCGGGCATGTCGCGCCCGAGCGCTGGCAGGTCGGGCGCAAGGCACCCGAGACCGTGGCGTTCGAGTCCTGCGCCGCGCCGCGCGACGGGCTGAAGCTGGTGCCGCCCCTGCTACGTACTTACCTGTCGATGGGGGGCTGGGTCAGCGATCACGCGGTCGTCGATCGTGCCATGGGCACGCTGCACGTGTTCACCGGGGTCGAGGTCGCAGCGATTCCGCCCGCCCGTGCCCGCGCGCTAAGAGCGCTCGCCGGTTAGCCAACCGCCCTTATCGCTTCCAGCCGTCGGCGAAAGCGTGGGGCTTCGAGCCGGTTCAAGACATTCTCGCACAGCCTTTCAGCCATCGCGGTGCGCCCGGATTTCTCAAGCTTTGCCAGAAGCTTGCGAAGGTATGGTAAATGATCGCGCCGCGCCCGCATCATCCGGGCAAAGCTGAGGGTGGTGAGGCTGTCATCAGCCACCGCCTTGAGCAGCGGCACCAGCAGCCCCAGTTCGATCAGATCGCCCTGCAACGCGCCGCCCATAAACGGCAGCCGGTAGCGCGTCACGCCCTTGCATTCGAACAGCGCCGAATGCATCGCATCGAGCCGTTCGCGCGGGTCGTACAGCACAAAGGCCTTTTCGCAGGCGTCCAGCATGTCGGGCGCATAGCCAAAGCGCGAGGTGAAATCCACCCGGCGCGATTCGGCAAACCGCTCGTCCCATTCGGTGACGCGGGGGTCAAGCGTGGCCTGAGGTTGCAGCATCAGCACCCGCGCGCCGGGCGAGGTCACCGAATAGGCCGCCGCCGCATAGCCGCAGGGGCCGGCACCGTAAAAGATCACCTGCTCGAATTCGTCGAAAAACCCGTCGTCGAGCAACTGGTCGAAGAACTCGAACACCCGCTGATCGCGAAACCACGTGTCGCGCGCCGAGATCAGCGCCAGCGAGGACCAGCCCTCAGTCTGCGCCAGCTCCCAGCCAAGGGGGGTGGCGTTGTCGGACAGGGCCTCGATGCCGGGAAGCGATTCGAAACTGACCAGAAGCGTATGCCCACGTTCGACAAACACGCCGTGATGCCGCCGCCCCAAAGGTTCGGAGAAGCCTTCGGCGTCGCCAATGCTCGCGATCTGAGAAATCCACTGCCCCCGGCGAAGTCCGCTCAGGTCGATCGTTGAAAGATCTGTCTGGTCCTGCATGATTGCCTGCCGATCCGGCGCTGTTTTCCGCCTGCCACTTGTCACAATGTGCGCCCGAATTGGCCACATCTTTCGCTGGTCTTGGAAACAATGCCCCCGGTATTGGGCGAAATTGTGCTCGAATAAGGGAAAATTCTAGGGGTCGTGATTGTGACCCTGCGCCCGGTTGGCGTGGCTGTGCAAGATGCGCGCGAGCCCGGGCGACAGCGGCTGGCTGGCTGGGGTCATCATCAGCCGCCCCATCAGGGCGCGGCAGGATTCTTCAAGCATCAACCGCTCGAATCGCTCGTGCCGCCAGGCCACCGCCGCGCGGTGCAGGCTGGCAAGAGGGGCGTCCTGCGCAAGCGCCTTGCGTTGCTCGGCCACCCGATCCGCAAGCGCGAGCACGGTCTTGTCCTCGACGGCGGCAAAGTTGCGCTCGGTCCAGTAATCCATGCCGAGCGTCTGATCGGAATGCACCGCGCGCCCCCGGTCGGCCTTGAGGATGAAGCTTTCCATCGCGCCCAGCGGGTAGTGATTGAGCTGCGCCAGTTTGTAGTTCGAGCGCCCGTAGGTGGAAAAGATCCGCTTGGTGCGAAAATGCGGCTCCAGCGCGCGGCCTTCGCCATCGTACCAGATGGACGTCTCGATCCGGGATGGATCGGGATCGCGCGGGCGGTGCACGCCCAGCTTCCGGTAGGTGCCATCGTTGCGGTAAAGCGTCTTGAACATCGCCGCGCGCCAAGGCCAGACCATGTCCGCCGGGGCGGCGCGGGTGAACTGCTGCGTCACCGGCGTGTCGCGATAGCGCAGCACCCCGGCATTGCCGAACAGCCGCCATGTCAGGGTGATGGCGTTGGCGCGAGGCAGGGCTTTGATCAATGCGGGCAGAGTACGATTGCCCACGTGCACGTTGACGAATTCGTCGACATCAAGCGGCAGCAGCCAGTCGGCCTCGCGCACCGCCGGGCAATCATCGGCAAGGCGCAACGCGGCGAATTGCACGCCGCCCTCATGTGGGCCGTCGTTGCGGATATGGGTGACATGCCCGAGCTCTTGAAGCCGTTGCAGCATCAGATCGGTGCCATCTTCGCAATCGTTCGATAGCGCCACTACGTGGCTGACCCCCGCCACAAGGTGATGGGCCAGCCAGTCGAGCAGAAAGGCCGCCTCGTTCCGCACGCAAAGCACCGCGACAATCCCGGCCACCTACCAGCCCTTCCTGAACGTCACGACCTTTGCCTCCGAGGCTTTGGGGAAATAGCTCAGCCCCGCCCGGTGCATGGCATCGAACACCGCCTGAACGCCGCTCTGGCCAATCCACTGGGGGTGAAGTTCGATCACCGCGACACGCAGCCCGCTCCAGTCGGCGGCTGCAAGCAGCTCGGCCTCTGCCCCTTCGATGTCGCAGACCAGCACGTCGGGCGCGGTTTCCTTTAGCACGCGGCGCAGCCCGTGGCGGGGCACCTGCACGGTCTTTACGATGGTGTCCGGGTCGCTTTCGCGGTCCAGCGACGAGCCAAGGAAATTGCGCCGCAGATGGAAATCGACCGGCGCGCCGTCTTCAGGCGACAGCAGGGCATTGCGCAAATCGACATTGCCCACGCCATTGGCGTCGTGCACGCTGCGGATATAGGGGATCAGCTGCGGATTTGCCTCGTAACTTACGACCGAGGCGACCTTTTTCCTCACCGAGAGCAGGGTCGACATATAGCCGATGCCGCCCCCGAGTTCGAGCACCCGGTCGCCCTGGCGCACCACGCGCATCACGGCATCGCATTCCTTGCGTTCGTAGAGCCCGTCGCGCAGCGCGCCGCGAATGCGGCCGGTGGTGATTTCGGGGTGCTTGGGGATTTTCAGGCCGCGCGAGCGGATGAAAGGGTTTGGCGCGTCCATCGCTCAGCTTTCCATGTCATGCGCAAGGGATTGCGCGACCCGCTCGGTGTCTGTCAGCTTCAGGCTGAGGGCCTGATCGTACAGCTCGGCGAATTCAGGGGTTGCGCGCAGCTCGGCGGCCTTGGCGCGGTGCCATGCCAGCCCGTGGTCATGCCAGCGCCGAAGCGCGGGGTCTTGCAACAGGCGGCTCATCTCGGCGCGCAGGCGCGGCAGGTTGCGTTGGATGCTGATGTCGCGGGCGCCGGACCAATCCATGCGGATCCAGTAGTTCAGTCCGATCGTGCGATCCACATGCAGCGCCCGCCCGCGCTGGCGTTTGACCAGAAAGCTTTCGGCACTGCGCAGGGCGTAATGGTTGAGCTGTACCAGATCATAGCCGATGGTCTTGCGGGAATTGCGCCAGCCGTGGCGGCTGGCCTCGGCGGTCATGTCGCGGCCCGAGCCGTTGACCCATTTCACCTTGTCTTCAAACCCTTGCATCAGCTTGTTCGGGCGGTGGCACGAGATCTTGCCGTAGGCGCCGATGTTGCGGAACAGGCTCTTGAAACCCCAGGCGGTGTGCGGCTTGGGGCAGTAGCTGGGCGCGCAGGTCTCGAACTGTTCGATGACGGGGCGGTCGTGCAGCTGCGTCACGCCGCCATGACCGAACAGCCGCCAGGTCATGGCGATGTTGGTCGCATCGGGGGCCGCGGCGAAGAGATCGTCCAGCGTGCCATTGCCGCAGCGGATGTTGATGAATTCGTCCACGTCGATATGGGCGATCCAGTCCGCTCCGATCATCACCGGCTCGCGCAGCGCCGCATCCAGCGCGTGCTGCTGCGGAGATTTGCCCTGCCAGCCATTGTTGTCACGGTGCTGCGCAAGGCCAAGCTGATCCAGCCGGTGCAGAAGCTCGGCGGTGCCGTCCTCGCATCCGTTGGTATAGATGAGGAAATCATCAAAGCCGATGCTGCGATGATAGGCGAGCCATTCCAGAATATAGGGCGCTTCGTTCTTCATGCATCCCACGATGACACGGCGGTCAGCGCCTTGCCGCGTGGCGGGGGTAAAGGCGGGCTGCGCTGTCTGCTCGTCGATGTCGCCGAGCCGGTTGTGCGGCGCAAGCCCGGAGCGGCCAAGCCGGATCACCTGCGCCAGCGCCTCTGTTGGCAGGTGTCGGGTTTCGGCGGGCGGGGCGGGGGGCTTGGGAGGTGCGGCAGCCTGCGAGATGCGCCATCCCATCGCCATGAGGTATTGCGTGGCGCGAAAGCCCTTGTCTGGCTTTGCCTCGACCCACGGCGCCTGTGGCTCTGGCGCCGCTGGCAGGCGCAGTCCCGGATGGGCCTGCGCAAGCTGGTGCAGATCCTTGGCAAACCGCGCTGAAATCGCGCTCAGGCTGCCCGGATCCAGCGGCGCGCCAGAGGTCTTGATCTCAGTCAGCAGGCGGCGCCAGGTTCGGCGCGGCAAACTCTCGCCGCGCTGCGCCAGCAGCCGCATGAGCGCATCGTTGAACAGGCGGCAGCGGGTCAGCCACGCGGCAGAGGGCGGATCTGGCAAGCGGGCCGGTTCGGCCTTGCCGATGCTCGGCGCTATGTCGAACAGAATGCGCAGATGCTCTGTCGCGCTTTCGCCATAGAGGCCGGGCAGGTCGAGGCCGTGCAGCCGCGTCGCGCCATCGCCAAAGACCGCATCCCATTGCGCGCACAGCTGCGCGCTATCAAGCCAGTACACCGCGCCCTGCACATCGGGAAACTGGCCTCGCGCCGGGTCGGGCGCGCCATGGCTGGCCAGCGCCGCCTGCCACCAGTTCGAAGCGCTCAACAGCCCGAGTTCGAGGTCGAGCGAAGATGTCCGCCCCTCCAGCAGCTGCGCGGCATAGCGGCGGGCGAGCATCCGCGCCGGATCGTCGATCTGGGCGATGATGCGAATGTCGTCGGACAGCGGGGCAAGCAATTCGCGCAACCGGACCCGTTCGGCGTGGCTGGGCAACGAGGTGCCAAGCTGGTGCGCCGACAGGATCAACGTGTCTGGCTGCGCCGCCGCCACCTCTTGCGCAAGCTGGGCGGCGACCTCGGCGCGCAGGGCGGCCTGCTGGTCGGGCCCGGCATAGCCGCGATTGAAGCGCAACGCATCGACGGGGCCGCTGATCGCCATGAACAGCCGCGAATGATTGCGCGCGCCCGGCGAGCGGGCATAGAGCACGCCCTTGCCGCGCAGCTGCGCGCGCTTGGCATCGAGCACCCGTTGCAACCGGTCGGCGGCCTGCGCGTCTGGCCCGATATGGACAAAGATCTTCATGCCGAGCGGTTCTCGTTGGCGCGGCCCCACCAAGGCAGGCTCAGCCCAAGATGCGCCTCGATCCGGCGGGGGGCATCGGGCGCGGCGGTGTCATAGCGCAGGTAGCGTGGATCGCCCGCGAAGAGGCGATCAAGAAAGGCGTAATGCTGCGTCACCCATTGCACCCGTTGCAGCCGCGTTTCGCCGTAACCGCGTGGCAAGCCGGGAACATTGCCGCGCGGCAGCCGGTCGGTGCCAAGATCGGACCAGCGCAGCATCGACTGCGCCACATCCTGCGGCGCGCGCCAAGAGGCCACGAAGCGCAGATCGGGATGATGGTTGCGCAGCGCTTCGATCAGGCCGAAATCGGTCTGCGGCCACAGGCAGTAGGTCTGGTTCAGCACCGAAATCTCGGTCAGCGCGTCGATGCTGCCAAGCCGTTGCAGCGGATCGCCAGAGCCGTAATAGCCATCGTAAAGTTGCCGCGCGACAAAGCTGCCGGCGATGGCCTTGTCGGGGCAGGAGCCCCGGCGCAGTCGAAAATCCGCCACCACCAGCCCGGCCTTTTCCAGCGCCACGGCCAGCGTCGTGGTGCCGGTCTTGGGCAGGCCAAGGTTGATAACCCGCACGCTCATGGGGCCAGCCCCAGCTCGCGGGCCAGCTCCAGCTCTCCGGGGGGAAAGGTGGGCAGCCCCTGCAGATGTTTGCGCAGCGCAGCGTAGTGCGGGTCTTGCGCCAGTTCGGCAGCGCGGGCGCGGTGGGCGGCGACGCAGGCATCGTGCAGTGCGCCGACATGGGTTTTCATCTCGTCCAGCGCTTCAGTCAGCGCGGGAAGATAGCGGCGGATCGACAGATCCTCCCATGCGGGATCGTTGCGTTCGCGCCAGTAACTGTCGTCAAAAGCGCGCCCGCCGCGGTTCACATCGCCCCGGTCGTTCTTGACGAGATAACTGTCGAGCGAGCGCAGCGCGTAATGGTTCAACGTCGCGAAGCGCCGCGCCCCGGCGGCGGGAAACCGGCGAAGGCGGCGCGGGTTGGCGGCAGTCAGGAACTTGCCCGGCACCGCGCGGCCCGAGCCATCCGTCCACGTCGGCTGGGGTGCTCCCTTGCGGGCAAAGGGCCGGTGCGCGCCGTAATAATGCAGCGGGAAATCCTTGCGCACCAGTGTCTTGACCTCGATCGCCGTATCGGCGCACCACAGGTCGGGATTGTGCGAGCGGGGGAACTGGGCAATCACCGGGGCGTCTTCGAACTGCATAACGCCGCAATTGGCAAAGAACTGGAAGGGCACCGTAATCGCCTGTGGATCGCCGCAGGCCGCGATCAGCGCTGCAATGTCATGGCCGGGCACATGAATGTTTAGGAATTCATCCACATCCGCCACCCAGACCCAGTCCGCCCCGGTGACAAGGGGGTGTCTGGCGGCGGCCTTCAGCGCCTCCATCTGGTAATTGCGCCCCTGCGCCGGGTTGGGCAGATGCACCACGCCATACGCCCCCAGCGCATCGAGCAAGGCATCGGTGCCATCGCTGCAATCGTTGGAATAGATCAGGAAATCCGTCACCCCGATCAGCCGGTTGAAGGCGATCCATTCCAGCACGAATGGCCCCTCGTTCTTGACGCATGTTATCGCGGTGACGCGCAGGTCGTCTGCCCTGAGTGCTGCCATGGTCCTGCCCGGTCTGCCTGAACGCCCGAAGGTTGATCCTTCGTGAGCTGTTCTAATGCCGAATCATCGCAGCTTGCTTAACGCCCGTCAATCGAGCCGCGACTTTCGGGGGATTGACCGGGGCGCGAAGGAACGGCACTCCGGTAGCCGAGGAGAGAGGAGACCCCCCATGCAGATCCCCGCAAGCATCGACGAGGTGCAGGAAAAACTCGCAGGCGCGGGCTATGTCTGTGGCCGGTCGCTGGCCACGGTGGTGTTCCTGTCGCTGCGCCTTGGCCGGCCGCTGTTCCTTGAAGGTGAGGCGGGCGTCGGCAAGACCGAGATCGCCAAGGCGCTGGCGCTGATGCTGGGTCGCCGCCTGATCCGGCTGCAATGCTACGAAGGGCTGGATGCGTCTTCGGCGGTTTATGAATGGAACTTTCCGGCGCAGATGATCGCCATCCGCACCGCCGAGGCGCAGGGCGGGGCCGACCGCGAGCTGTTGCAGCAGGAATTGTTCGGGCCGGATTTTCTGGTCGAGCGCCCGCTGCTGCAGGCGATGCGCCCCGATGCCAACGGCGCCCCGGTGCTGCTGATTGACGAGCTCGACCGCACCGACGAGCCGTTCGAGGCCTTCCTGCTGGAGGCGCTGAGCGATTTTCAGGTCACCATTCCAGAGCTGGGCACCATCAAGGCCCCCGAGCCGCCCATCGTCATCCTGACATCGAACCGCACCCGCGAGGTGCATGACGCGCTCAAGCGCCGCTGCCTGTATCACTGGGTCGACTACCCCGATTTCGAGCGCGAGGTAGAGATCCTGCACGCTCGCGAGCCGGGGCTTGCCGAACGGCTCAGCCACGAGATCGTCGCCTTTGTGCAGGGGCTGCGCACCGAGGACATCTTCAAGAAACCGGGCGTGGCGGAAACCATCGACTGGGCGAAATGCCTGCTGGCGCTGGATGTGGTGGATCTGTCGCCCGAGGTGATCTCGGACACGCTGGGGGCGATCCTGAAATATCAGGACGACATCGCGAAAATTCAGGGCTCCGAGGCGGCGCGGCTGCTGAACGAGGCGCGCAGCGGGTTGGATCGCGGCTGATCCGGTTGCACAATGGCGCTGGGCGGGGCATGACGCTCGGATCCTATGCGAGGCGCAAGACATGGCGAAGAAACCCGGCAGCGGCGCGGGCGGCAACACACCGACCGGCAAGAACACATCGGGGCGCGGCCAGCGCGACCTGAAGGTCAAGGTCAAGACCGCGCGCGGGCGCAAGCTCAGCTCGACCATGTGGTTGCAGCGCCAGCTCAACGACCCCTACGTCAAACGCGCCCAGATCGACGGCTATCGCGGTCGGGCGGCGTACAAGATCCTTGAGTTGAACGAGCGGTACAATTTTCTCGTGCCGGGGGCGCGGGTGGTCGATCTGGGCTGCGCGCCGGGCGGCTGGTGCCAAGTGGCCGTTCCCCGCGTCAACGCGCTGGGCGAGCGGGCGGGCAAGGCGCAGGGCTTTGTGCTCGGCGTCGATCTACAAGAGGTCGTGCCGATCGCCGGGGCAGAAATCCACCAGCTGGATTTCATGGCTGATGAGGCCGACGCTCAGGTCAAGGCGTGGCTTGGCGGCAATGCGGATGTGGTGATGTCGGATATGGCGGCCTCGTCTTCGGGCCACAAGCAGACCGACCATTTGCGCATCATCGCGCTGTGCGAGGCGGCGGCGGCGCTGGCCTTTGACGTGCTGGAGCCGGGCGGCACCTTTGTCGCCAAGGTGCTTGCGGGCGGGGCCGAGCAAGGCTTGCAGGCGCTGCTGAAGAAGCGGTTCGACAAGGTGGCGAACGTGAAACCGGCGGCGAGCCGTTCGGATTCCTCCGAGAAATTCGTTGTTGCCATGGGCTTTCGCGGCCCGCAGGCCTGACCGCGCCTAGATTGGCGGCGGCGCGTCAAAGGACGCCGCAGCGCGATCGCGCAGGGCGTTGGCGATTTGCGGGGCGAGCAGGCGGACCGCTTCGAAACCGGGGCCGTCTGCGGCAGGCTGCGCACAGAGGCGAGAGCGAGCAAAACAATGACCACCAGCCTGTGTTACGACGACAGCAACACCCAAGGTGCGCGGCCGATGTCGCTTGGCTGCGGTTTTGTCGCGACGGGGGATCAAGTGGGGGTCTCGCCGCAGGGCGGGGAGCACGCGCGCTCTGGCGCGGCGATGGCGGGCGTGCCCGCTTTGGCTCTGGAAGTGCGGGCATGAGGGCGCTTGGGCTTTTGCTGCTGCTCTGCGCCTGCGCGGCCCCAAAGCTGCCTCCGGCGCCGCTGTCGCTGCGCGATGAGTCTGCGCCCATCGCCAGTCAGGTCGATGCCGCTCTGGCGCGGCTTTCCGGAGACTGGGTCGTCATCGAAGGCGCCGGGGTGCGGCCGGGTGCGCGCATCGCCGTGCACGATGGCCTGATGCGCATCGACGGTGCGCCGATGCCGATTGCCGACGAAGGTATGGGGCGCTTCCGGCTGGCCGGGCAGCCGATATGGGTGCACTGGATCGACGCAGACAACCGCACGGCGGCGCTGGGGGAACCCGGTGGCACGCGGGTGTGGATCATGGATCGCGGCGGAGCCTCGGGCGAGCGGCTGAGCGCCGCGCGCGAGATCCTGACGTGGTATGGCTATGCGCTTGACAGAATGTTGCGCTGACATCCGCGCCGATTGGCATTAACATAGGTTAATACCCAGTCCAGATGGTCGAAAGCGCTCGCAACTTCTTGCGAATTCACTCAAAACTTAATCCTTGGGTGCAAGCTGCACCGCATGGGGCAAGACAAGAAGAGCAATGAACCGAGACTTTTCCCGCCTGTTGAGCCCGCGCTCCGTTGCCCTTGTGGGCGGCGAAGACTGGTGCCGTTCCGTCATCCGCAACCTGCGTGGCATGGGATATGTCTGGGACATCTGGCCCGTTCCGGGCAAAGACGGGACCATCGACGGGGTGCGCTGCTTTGCCGGTATCGACCGGCTGCCAGCGCCGCCGGATCTGGCCCTGATCGAAGCGCATGGCACGGCGGCTGTCGCGGCGGTGTCGCAGCTGTCGGCGCGCGGCGCGGGCGGCGCGATCTGCGAAGGGCGAGCCGATGCCGGGGCGCTTGCCGAGGCGGCAGGGCAGATGCCGCTGCTGGGGCCGGAATGCCCCGGCCTGCTCAACGCGCTGGAACATGCGCCGATCTGGGCGCGCAGCCATGGGCTGCGCCCGCTCAAGCGCGGGGTTGCCATCGTGACCCGCAGCGCCGCCTTTGCCGAAGCGCTGTCGATGCAACGCCGCGGGCTGCCCATTGCCTGCATCACGGTGCAACCACAGGGTGGCGCACAGACCGGCATCTCGGCGCTTGCGCGCGCGCTGCTGGCGGACGAGCGCATCAGCGCGCTGGGCGTGCAGGCCGAGGATCTTGGCAGCCCGCAGGCGTTCATCGCGCTGGGACGCGAGGCCGAGCGGCTCGGCAAGTCGGTCGTCGTGCTGCGCGCGGGCGACGAGCGCGCCGCCACCGCCCTGATCGCGCGCGCTGGCATGGCGCGGGTGCGCAGCCCCGAAGGCTTTCTCGAGGCGCTCAAGATCCTGCATGTTCTGGGCGTGCTTCCGGCCAATGCCTTTGCATCGCTGTCCTTCAGCGGCACATCGGGCGCGGTGCTGCGCGATCTGGGAATCGCGGCGGGGCTGCAGTTCCCGCCCCTGACCGAGCTGCAGCGCATTGCGCTTGGCGCGGATCTTGCACCGGGTGTGGCGCTTTCGAATCCGCTGGATGCGCGCTCGGCGGCGGGCACATCGGCGGCCCGCGTGTCGCGGATCATCGCCGAGGTGATGTCGGGAAAAGCCGTGTTGACGCTGTTGTCCATGGATCACCCGCGCGCCGATCGTAGTTGCGATGACAGCTGGAAGCAGCTGGTCGATGCGGCGGCGGCGGCACGGCGCAATGTTGGAATGCCGCTGGCGTTGGTCTCGACCTTGCCCGAGGGCATGCCCGAAGAGCTGGCCGAGGCGTTGATGGCGCAAAAGCTGATCCCGCTGTCAGGGCTGTCTGCTGCGCTTGAAGGGCTGCGCGCCTGCGTCGAACTGGGCGGGCCTCGGCGCATTCCCGAAGATATCTTCGTGCCGGATCGAAGCACGCCGCGCGTGCCCGAGGATGCCCATGCAGCGCTGTCAGAGCAGGGGCTGGAATTCCTCCCCGCCGGGACGGGCACGGCGGCGCCCGGCGTTCGGCTTGGCGTGGTTGCTGCTGGTGGCTTTGGCTATGTGATGACCCTGCGCCGCCGCGCGCAATCGGTTTCGGCTCTGCTGCCGCTGCGCGCGGGCGAGGCAAAGGCGCTGCTTGCGGGGCTCGGCGTGGAACCACAGGTGATCGCTACGGTTGTTCCCGCGCTGATGACGGTGCAGGACTACGTCATCGCCCAGGACGGCGCGTTGGACGAGGTTCGTCTGGTGCTGCGCCTGCAAGAGACCGGTCGCCCACGCGCCTCAGGATTGCAGATCCGTGCCGCCGGTGG
This sequence comes from Salipiger sp. 1_MG-2023, assembly GCF_030547555.1. NCBI lineage: Bacteria > Pseudomonadati > Pseudomonadota > Alphaproteobacteria > Rhodobacterales > Roseobacteraceae > Salipiger > Salipiger sp. 1_MG-2023. The sequence continues at coordinate 80,992 of NZ_JAUOQN010000015.1, forward strand.
CTGAACGAAACACAAGGAGGGCCGCAGGATGGACCATCGAAATTTTCTGACTGGCCTGTTCGAGGCCGCCGTCGCCGCCGCAGACCCGCGCGTCGCGCTGGCCGGGGCACTGCCTGAAAAGCCAAAGGGGCGCACGGTCGTTGTCGGCCTTGGCAAGGGAGCGGCGCAGCTTGCCGCCGCTTTCGAGGATCTGTGGGATGGCCCGCTGACCGGTGTCGTGGTCACGCGCTACGGCTATGCCACGCCTTGCCGCAACGTTTCAGTGCTGGAAGCCGCCCACCCGGTGCCCGACGCCGCAGGGCTGGAGGCGACGCAGGCGCTGTTCGCCGCTGTCGAGGGGCTGACCGAAGACGATCTTGTGGTGGCGCTGGTCTGCGGTGGCGGCTCGGCGCTGTTGCCCGCGCCTCCCGCCGGGCTGACGCTTGAGGATGAGCAGGCGCTGAACCGCGCGCTGCTGGCCTCGGGCGCGCCGATCGGGGTGATGAATGCCATCCGCAAACACGCCAGTGACATCAAGGGCGGGCGGCTGGCGGCAGCCTGCGCGCCGGCGCGGGTGGTCAGCCTTGTGGTGTCGGACGTGCCGGGCGACGATCCGGCGCAGGTGGCGTCGGGGCCAACGGTGCCCGACGCGGTGGATGCCGAAACGGCGCTGCGGATGATCGCGGCGTGGAATATCTCTCTCCCCGCCAATATTCTGGCACATATCCGCTCTGAGGCTTCGCGCGCGCCGCATCCGTCGGATGCCTGCTTTGCCCGCAACGAGGTGCGGGTGGTTGCATCGGCGCGCCTGTCGCTGGAAGCCGCCGCGCGCAAGGCCGAGGCAGAGGGCATTCCGGCCGCGATCCTGTCCGACAGCATCGAGGGCGAGGCGCGCGATGTCGGCTTTGTCCACGCTGCGGTGGCCCGCGAGATCGCGGCGCGCGGGCGGCCCTTTGCCGCGCCGGTGGTGCTGCTGTCGGGGGGCGAGACCACGGTGACCCTGCGCGGCAAAGGCGGGCGCGGCGGGCGCAACACCGAATTCCTGCTGGCCTTTGCCCATGGCATCGACGGCGTGACCACGGTGCAGGCGCTGGCAGCCGACACCGACGGCATCGACGGCAGCGAGGACAACGCCGGTGCTTTTGCCGATGGCGGCACCGCCGCTGCGCTGCGCGCCACCGGCGAAGACGCGATGACCCGGCTTGGTCGCAACGATGCATGGGGCGCGTTCGATGCGGTGAACGCGATCTTTGCGCCGGGTCCGACGGGCACGAACGTAAATGATTTTCGGGCGGTGTTGATCACCGCCTGACCTCGCGCTGCATGAAAAAGGCCCGGTGCTGTGCACCGGGCCAATCTGTTGCGTCTTGGCGCTTACTCCGCCGCCTGCTGTGCGGCTTCCCATTCCGCCCAGGCTTCCGGCGTGTCGAGATCGACCAGCGCGCGCTGGTCGGGCAGGGCGACCTGCCGCAGCCGGTGCATGTTGGCGCTAAGCACGGTGCGTGCCCCCATATCCCCGGTCAGAGCGGTCAGCGCCGGAAAGCAGTCGGACGGGAACAGTACCGGGTGACCCGGCGTGCCGTCTTCGGCGGTGGCCTGCACCAGCACCGGGCGCGGCGAGCGACGATAGGTGTCGATCACGGCGCGCAGATCATCGGCGCAAAGCTCGGGCATATCGGCCGGCAGGACGATGACAGCCTCGAAACCATGGGGCATCAGCCCCACACCCCGCCGGAACGACGAGGACATGCCAAGATCCGCATCCGGCACCTCGACAATCTGAACCGGCAGGCCGGCGAGCGCCTGTGCGCGGGGATGCTGGTGGCCCGGCAGGGCCACGCAGACGTGGTTTGCGGCGGCCAGAGCCGCCTCTGCCAACCGGCGCAGCAGCGGTTGGCCGCCCACGTCCATCAGCAGCTTGTCGGTTCCGCGCATCCGGCTGCTGGAGCCGGCGGCGGGTATAAGTACAGCGATTCCTCCCATGCGAGCCTTATACCGCAGGTTGCGAGGTGAGGGGGGATTTTTTGACAGCGCAAACTTCAGACAAGTTTACCCGAACAGGGCGAGTCCTTCGCTGCGAGAAGACGGGCGAATCGCGTCCGCTGACGGAGCGTGAGGAGTTGACTAGACTTCGTGAATCCATAAAATTGGACCTCAGTTGAAAAAAGATGTGGGCGGGGCTCAGAATGGTACTCGCGCGGAAACCCTCGATCGAGGACGAGCGGCTCGCCGAGCTGCGCAGTTTTGGCGTGCTCGACGCGGCAGCCGATCCGGCATTCGACGAGGTTGTGGATCTGCTGGCCACCACGCTCAAGGTGCCGGTCGTTCTTATCAGTCTTGTGGACGAAAATCGGCAGTGGTTTCGCGCCCGCCATGGCTTTGCGCCGTCCGAGACCCCGTTGAACCAGTCGATCTGTTCCCATGCCATTCTCGAGGATGGCCTGCTCGAGATCGAAGACACGCTGAACGACGTGCGCAGTGCGGACAACCCGCTGTGCTGCGGGCTGGTTTCAGACTTGCGCTTTTATGCGGGCGCACCGTTGATCACCCGCTCCGGGCATCGCATCGGCACCCTGTGCGTTCTGGACAACAAGCCGCGCCGCCTGAGCGCTGCGGAGCGCAAACTGCTTGAGGTGATGGCGCGTCAGGTGATGCGCCAGCTCGACCTCGAGCGCGCGCTGCGCAACAAGGAGATCCTGCGCGAAGAGATCGACCACCGGGTGAAGAATTCCCTGCAGACCGTCGCCTCGACCATTCGGCTGTACCGGGCGCGGATGCGCTCGGACGAGGCGCGCGAGGCGCTGGATGCGGTGGGGCGCCGGGTCGATGCCATTGCGCAGCTGCATGCCGAGCTGAACCTGACGTCAAAGATGCACCACCTGCGGCTCGACAGCTATCTCGAGCGGGTTGCCCTGCTGCTTCAGCGCAACGCCCCCGACGCGGCGCAATTCGACATCGACGCCGCTCCGATTCAGGTCGACAGCCGGGTGGCGGCGGCGCTTGGGGTGATCGTCAATGAATTCGCCGCGAACAGCGGAAAATACGCGCGGCCAGCCAATGGCGAGGGACTGCGCGTGTGCTTCGAGCTGCGCCGCGTCGGCCCCAACCGGATGACGCTTGTGTGCCGGGACAATGGCGCCGAGAGCGGTGATACAACACAAGTGGACGAGCTGAACTCGACCTCGCTCGGAGCGCGGCTGATGCAGGCTGCCGCAGCGCAGGTTGGTGGCACGCTGACCGAATGCCGGACGCCGCAAGGCTTCGAGCTGCGCTCGGAACTGCCGATCGACCTCGACGCCGGGGCCGAGGCCGATTCCGGCCAGATCAGCCCGCGGGCTGTTGCTGCACGAGGGGGCGCACCCGCAGCCGAGTGATGCGGTTGTGATCGCGCTCCATCACCTCGAACCGGAAGCCATGGAAGCTGAAGCGCTGGCCGGGGGTCGGGATCATCTGCGCCTCGTGAATGACCAGCCCGGCAAGCGTGTTGGCCTCGTCGTCCGGCAGCGCCCAGTCGGTGGCGCGGTTCAGGTCGCGAATGGTCATCGCGCCGTCCAGCCAGTACCAGCCATCGGCCCCCGCATTGACCTGATGTTCGGCGTCGGGGTCGTGCTCGTCGGTGATTTCGCCGACGATCTCTTCGAGGATATCCTCGAGGGTGATCAGCCCTTCGAGCGAGCCGTATTCATCGACCACCAGCGCGAAATGCGTGTGCTTCTTCAGGAAGTTGCGCATCTGGTCGGCAAGGGTGGTGGTGTCGGGCACGAAATAGGGCTTCATCATCACGTCGGTGATGCGGAATTCGCTCAGCGCTTCGGCGGCGTTGTCGCCGGCCTTTTCCATGGTGTCGTACATGGCGCGCATCAGATCCTTGGCGTGGGCGACGCCGATGATGTTCTCCTGATCGCCGCGGTAGACCGGCAGGCGGGTATACGCGCTTTCGAGACATTTCTGAAGAATGACGCGCGGCTCCTGATCGGCATCGACCATCTCGATGTTCGAGCGGTGCAGCATGATCTCTTCGACGGTGCGCTCGGCAAGGTCGAGCGCGCCAAGAATGCGGTCGCGGTCTTCCTTTTCGACGACGCCTTCGGAATGGCCCAGTTGCAGCGCTCCGGCGATTTCCTCGCGCACGGCGAGCACCTGACTGTCCGGGTCCGTCTGCACACCGAAGACGCGCAGGATCAGCCGCACGATGGCGCGAATGGCGTTCACCACGGGCGAGAAGACAAGGACGATTATTCTGATCGGCCGCGCAACGCCCGCTGCCGCGGTTTCGGGGTTGGTGATGGCATAGGTCTTGGGCAGCACCTCGGCAAAGATCAGCACCAGAAAGGTCATGATCAGCGTCGCCATCGCAACGCCGCTGTCACCGAAAATGGCGGTGAACATGGTCGTGGCGAGCGAGGTCGCAAGGATGTTGACGAGGTTGTTGCCCAGCAGCACCGAGCCGATCAGCCGCTCGCTGTCCTCGGTCAGCTTGAGCGCGGTTTCGGCGCCCTTCGAGCCGCGATCCTGCGCGGCGCGCAGTTTGCCGCGCGAGGCCGCAGTCAGCGCGGTTTCCGAGCCGGAGAAGAAGGCAGACATCAGGATCAGCAGCAAGATTGCGCCTGCGGTGATCCAGAGGGCGGCGTCGGTGGTTGTGGCGTCCATGATGTTCTTTTCGATCTTCCGAGGTCAGCTCTGGTTATGGGGGCGCAGCGGGGATCGATCAAGGGCCACGGGCGCAAAGCGGGGTGGCAAATTTTTTATCGAGGCCCTTGCGTTGCGAAGATCGGGCAGGGGCTTGCGGCGCGCAATCTCTGGGCGGCTCGGTCAGTCCTTGGCGAGCGGATGATGCTCGAGCACGAGCTCCTTCAGGCGTTCTTCAAGCACATGGGTGTAGATCTCGGTCGTGGCGACATCGGCATGGCCCAGGAAAGTCTGGATCGCCCGCAGGTCTGCGCCGTTCTGCAGCAGATGCGTGGCAAAGGCGTGGCGCAGGGTGTGCGGGGTGACTTTTGCGGGCGACACCCCGGCCTCGACCGCGAACTCCTTGATCAGCACGTAGAAATGGTAGCGGGTCAGATGCCCGGCCTTGCCGCGCGAGGGGAAGAGGTGCGACTGAACGGGCTTGCCTTCTGCCCGGCGCGCGGCGTCAATCGCATCGCGCCGCGACAGCCAGTCGGCCAGCGCATCGCGCGCGGGCGCCGACAGCGGCACCATGCGTTCCTTGCCGCCCTTGCCGCGGATCAGCAGCATCCGTGGATCGCCGCGGGCCGAGGACATCGGCAGCGTCACCAGCTCGGTCACCCGCATCCCGGTGGCATAGAGCAGCTGCATCAGGCAGGCGTTGCGGGCGCGGTCATCCTCGGTCCGGCCATGCGCTGCCCCGGCTGCCAGAAGTCGGTCGACCTCCTCGAGGCTCAGCGTCTTGGGCAGGCGTTTGCTTTTGCCGGGGCCGGTGATCTGGATCGCCGGGTTGTCGGCCCGAAGCCCTTCTTCGAAGGTGAAGCGGTAGATCTGCTTGATCGACGACAACCGGCGGGCGCGGGTGGCCAGCGCCAGCCCCTGAGCTTCGCAATGCACGAGGTAATCCTCGACGTCGCGGCGCTGTGCGGTGTCCAGCGCAAGGTCGCGCCCGGCCAGCCAGCGGGTGAAATCCGCAAGATCCCGGCCATAGGCCAGCGTGGTGTTGTCTGCCGCGCCGCGTTCGGCCACCTGCGCTTCGAGAAACGCGCCGATCCAGTTGGCGGCGCTCATCGCGGGGCGCCTTCGTCGGACAGGATCAGCAGTTGAATGGCAGCGCGCCGCGCCGTGTCTTCAAGCCCGACCGCGCGCAGGGTCGCAAGCGCTTCGGTCAGGTCTTCGTGGTTGCCTTCGGCGCCCGAGGAAAGCAGCGCCATGGCGCGCAGGATGACTTCGCCAAGGCGGCCTTCGGCGAGCATATTGCGCAGCGCCTCGGGGGGCGTTGCCCCTGACCACGCGCGCGCAACGGCGCCTTGGGTGCCGCCATCGGGCACAAATGCCGGGGGCTCGCCCTGCGCCACGGCCGCAACCGTCGCCATCAGCCCCTTGGGCGCGGCCAGCTTCTGGGCGGCGGGCTCGTAGGCATCCGAAAGCAGTTCGGCGCGGGTGGCCAGCGTTGCGGCGCGCCCGCTCAGGGTCAGCTCGGCAAGCCGCGGCCCGAAGAGCTTTGCGAACGGCACCAGCAGCCCGGCGCTGCGCATCTGCGGCCATGCCTTCACCAGCGCCGGACCAACGAGGTCACTGCGCCCGGTGGCCAGCGCCGCATCGAGTTTCTGCACCGCCGAAACCCGGTCCCAGACGCCACCCGACGCGGCGGGCTTACGGTCGGAATAGATCCCCAGAAGGCGATTCTCGGACAGGGCACCGCGCCGGGCCAGCCGCTCTGCCGCCAGCAGTTGCGCGCGCCATCCGCTGGTGCCGGACAATTCGGTGGCCGCAAAGGCGCGGGGCAGGGGCTGGGTCGGCAGCGCCTCGCCGATCGCTTCGAACAGGCGGAATTGCAGCGGGGTCGGGCGCGGCGGCACCGGCACGGGGGGGCTGCCTTCGGCCAGTTCAGGTTCGAGAAAGCGCAGCAGCAACTCTCCGTCCCGTTCGGACAGCTGCCCAAGGGCCTGCGCCGTGCCCAGCACCGTGGCGGCATGATCCCAGTCGCCGCGACGCGCGGCGCAGTAGATGCGGGTCGGCAGGTCGTCCGACAGCTCGGGCTGGTCCTGAAGCGCGGCGCAGGGGGCATCGTCCCGCCCGGCCAGAAGCGCAAGATCGAACCAGCGCTCGAACAGGATCGGGGTTTCGATCTGCCCGGCCTGTTCGATCAGCGCCAGCGCCGGGTCGATGGCGCCTTCTGCCAGCAGCCGATCGAGCCGCGAGGCCAGAAAGCGCGCGCCGCCATCGGCCGCCACAGGCGCATCCGCCTCGGCCAGCAGCAGCGTGAAGAGCAGCGCCGACAGCGCCGGTTCTGACGGATCGACCGCGGCCAGAAGCGAGGACAGCGTACCGGTCTCGCTGCTGCCCCACAACGAGCGTGGCAGGCCGGTCACCGACATCGGCAACAGCCCGGCAGCGCCGGGCGACGGCGCGCCCAGCGGCAGGGTCTCGACCTCGGGGCTGGCGCCGCTGGAGGCGGTCGGCGGCTCTTTGAGCGGGATCATCGGGGCCGGCGCGGGCATCACGGTCGGCACGTTGTCACTGCCCAGCCAGCCGATGGCCGACATTGGCGCACCGGGGCGGCCCTGCGCGGCGCACAGGCTGCCCGCAAGGCTCAGCAGTACGGCGAGCGCGGCGCTAGTTCGCATTGAGCTCCACAGGCTGGCGGATCTCGGTCTGGGGCGGTGAAAAATCGGCGCCGAAGAACGGGCCGACATAGGCGTAAGCCACCAGCGCGATCCCGCCAAGGACCAGCAGGATAAAAAGCCATTTGATGATGCGTCCCATATGCTCAGGTGTCCTGCCTCGTGTCGTTTTCGGGAACTTATAACTGGCCTTTTGGCCAAACTCACGTCATTCACCGTTCGGGAGGAACAATTGGCGATGGATGGCCGAGATACAAGGGTGCAGGCGCTTACGTTGAAAAAGACAGTGGTGCTGGTGGGAATGATGGGCGCGGGCAAGACCGCCGTCGGCAAGGCGCTGGCGCTGGCATTGGACGTGCCGTTCCGCGATTCGGATGCCGAAATCGAATCCGCCGCGAACATGAGCATAGCAGAAATCTTCGAGCGCGACGGCGAGTCCTTCTTCCGTGACCGCGAGACGCAGGTGATTTCCCGGCTGCTGGATGGGCGGCCCGCCGTGCTGTCGACCGGCGGCGGTGCCTATATGCGGGCCGAAAACCGCGCGATGATCACCGAGCGCGGCGTCGCCGTCTGGCTGGACGCGGCGCTTCCGGTGCTGTGGAGCCGGGTGCGCCACAAAAGCACCCGCCCGCTACTGCGCACCGCCGATCCACACGCGACATTGCGCGACATCTACGAGGCGCGCGTTCCGATTTACCGGCTGGCCGATCTGGCGGTGACGTCCGAGCAGGGACGCAGCGTCGACGAGATGGCCGAACGGGTGATCGAATTGCTGATAACGCGGCCGGATGTGCTGGCCGCCGAGGAGGTCTGAGGGTGAAGACGGTTCATGTCGCGCTTGGCGCGCGTGCTTACGACGTGCAAATCGGTGCCGGAGTTCTGGAAAACGCTGGAGAAATGCTGCTGCCCCTGCTGCCCCGCAAGCGGGTGGTCATCGTCAGCGACGACACTGTCGCCAAGGCGCATCTCGGGGCGCTTCAGGCGGTGCTTGAAACGTCGGGGATCGCCTGGGAGTCGCTGACCCTGCCGCCGGGCGAGGCGACGAAATGCTGGCGTGAGCTGGAACATGTGGTGGAATGGCTGCTCGCCAGAAAGGTCGAGCGGCGCGACGTGGTGGTGGCGCTTGGCGGCGGGGTGATCGGCGATCTGGTGGGATTCGCTGCGGCGATCCTGCGCCGGGGCGTGCGCTTTGTGCAGATTCCGACATCGCTGCTGGCGCAGGTCGACAGCTCGGTTGGCGGCAAGACCGGCATCAACTCGCCGTCCGGCAAGAATCTGGTGGGGGCGTTTCACCAGCCCAGTCTGGTGCTGGCGGATATCGCGGTGCTCGATACGCTGACCGATCGCGATTTCCTCGCTGGCTACGGCGAGGTGGTGAAGTATGGCCTGCTCGGGGATGCGACATTCTTTGACTGGCTGGAAAGCAATGCCGATGCCATCCGGCGCCGCGACCGGGCGGCGCTGACCCACGCCGTGGGGCGCTCGGTTGAAATGAAGGCCGAGATCGTGGCGCGGGACGAAACCGAACAGGGCGATCGGGCGCTGCTCAACCTCGGGCACACCTTCTGCCATGCGCTGGAATCGGCGACCGGCTATTCGGACCGGCTGCTGCACGGCGAAGGCGTTGCCATCGGTTGCGGGCTTGCCTTCGAGCTGTCCTCGCGGCTGGGCCTGTGCGCGCAGGAAGACCCGTCGCGGCTGCGCGCCCACCTCAAGCAAATGGGCATGAAGGTCGATCTGGCCGATATTCCCGGCGATCTTCCCTCGGCCGAAGCGCTTTATGCGCTGATGGGTCAGGACAAGAAGGTGCTCGACGGGGCGATCCGGTTCATCCTTGCGCGCGGGATCGGGCAGGCCTTTGTCACGGCGGATGTGCCGCGCGAGACGGTCCTTGCCGTGCTCGAGGACGGGCTGCGCCGCCGCTAGGCGGTGATTGTCGCAGGATCGTTTCATGCCTGTCATGGAACCGAGTCGTTGATCTCCTAAGGGTCAGGCGAACCGAAGCAGAGCGGCTTCGGGACGCTTCACCCGGAGGGATTTCGGCATGATGATGATCAACCCGCTGCGCTTCGTGCTTGCCTGCTGTTTTCTGCCAGCCCCGAACGGGATGCTGGCCGTGGTCCGGCGTGGCAAGCGCCTGTATTAAGGCACCCCGCAGCCTCCGTAAAAAACGTTCTGTGAAAATCTTTCGCCCCGGCGCGGTTGTGGCGGCCCGGGGCAGGGTCTCTGTTGGCGTCTGGTGAAACAATTTTTCGCCTAACAGCCTGCGGCGCCTGTATCAGGCAAAGGCATAGCAATGAGCGGAGATTGGAGCGGGTGAAGGGAATCGAACCCTCGTATTCAGCTTGGGAAGCTGCTGCTCTACCATTGAGCTACACCCGCGACGCCATGTGACTACTGCACTGTTCCGGCAGTGGCAAGCCCTTCTTCGCTCGCACGGCCCTGCCGCGTTGCAGCGGGCGAATCCGCCTTGCAGGCATGGCCCCTTGCGCTTAGAAGACCGCAAAATCTAATGAGCGTGGTGGGTCCCGTCCGGGCCTCGCCCAAGAAGCATAGGGAAATGGTATGCAGGTCACCGAGACTCTGAACGAAGGGCTGAAGCGCGCCTACGAGCTTGTCCTCACCGCCGAGGAACTGGACGCGAAGGTTAACTCCAAGCTCAAGGAAGCACAGCCCGAGATCGAGATGAAGGGCTTCCGCAAGGGCAAGGTGCCCATGCCGCTTCTCAAGAAGCAGTATGGGCAGCGCCTGATGGGCGAGTCGATGCAGGAAGCCATCGACGACGCCATGTCGAAGCATTTCGAAGCCAGCGGCGATCGCCCGGCGCTTCAGCCGCAGGTCAAGATGACCAATGACGACTGGAAGGAAGGCGAGGACGTCGCTGTCGTGATGTCCTATGAAAAGCTTCCCGAGGTGCCCGAGCTCGATCTGAGCGGCGTGGCGATCGAAAAGCTGGTGGTCAAGGCAGATGATGCCGCTGTCGACGAGGCGCTGGCCTCGCTCGCCAAGACCGCGCAGGATTTCAACGACCGCGCGGCAGATGCCGAAGCGCAGGACGGCGATCAGGTCGTGATCGATTTCGTCGGCAAGGTCGACGGCGAGGCATTCGACGGCGGCACCGCCGAGGATTACCCGCTGGTGATCGGCTCCGGCTCGTTCATCCCCGGCTTCGAAGAGCAGCTGGTCGGCGTCAAGGCCGGTGACGAAAAGGCTGTCGAGGTGTCCTTCCCCGAGGAATACGGCGCCGAGAACCTCGCTGGCAAGGCCGCCGTGTTCGACGTGACCGTCAAGGCCGTCAAAGAGCCGGTCGATGCCGCAATCGACGATGAAATGGCCAAGAAGTTCGGTGCCGAGGATCTTGCCGGGCTCAAGGCGCAGATCTCCGAGCGTCTCGAAGCCGAATATGCCGGCGCGGCGCGTCAGGTGATGAAGCGCGGCCTGCTCGACGAGCTCGACAAGCTGGTCAGCTTCGAGCTGCCCCCGGCGCTGGTCGAGGCCGAGGCTGGCCAGATCGCCCACCAGCTGTGGCACGAAGAGCACCCCGAGGTTCAGGATCACAACCACGATTCCATCGAACCCACCGACGAGCACAAGACCCTTGCCGAGCGCCGCGTGCGCCTTGGCCTACTGCTGGCCGAAATCGGTCAGAAAGCCGAGGTCGAAGTGACCGATGCCGAGATGACCCAGGCGATCATCTCGCAGGCGCGTCAGTATCCGGGGCAGGAGCGCGCGTTCTTCGACTTCGTGCGTCAGAACCAGCAGATGCAGCAGCAACTGCGGGCGCCGATCTTTGAAGACAAGGTGATCGATCACATCGCGGCGCAGGCCACGGTGACCGAGAAAGAAGTCACCAAGGACGAGCTTCAGGCCGCTGTCGAGGCGCTTGACGAAGAGTGATACCGGGACGGGGTGGCCCCGCCACCCCTGACCTGACACAGGAAAAGCGCGCCGGGGAACCCGCGCGGGGTTTTCGGTTGGGGCCAGTGGGGGGGGTGAGCGCGGGCGGGGCCTTGGCGCGCGGGGGGTGGTGACCCCCCCGCGCGCGTCCGCGCCCCGGTGGCGCCGCAGGCCGGCCCCC